>JBDTOB010000340.1:0-3917 GCA_039933435.1 Acidobacteriota bacterium
CAGGCGCTCGATGCCGCCCGCTGCCTCCACCCTGACGTCATCCTCACCGACTGGAGGCTGGGGGACGGCGACGGCCTGACCCTCTGCCGGGAACTGCGCCGCCATGGCCCGACCCGCCTTATTCCGGTGGTCGCCGCGACCGGGATGACGCTGTCGCTCGAGGTGCGCGCACAGGCCCGTCAGGCCGGATGCGAGGATTTCCTGATCAAGCCCCTCGATGTCGAGGTGCTGGTACGCACCACCTCGGCGGCCATTCAGGTGCGGCAGGCGAGAATGCTCCGCGCCGCGGCCGCGATGGTGCGCCGCGAGGCCGCCCGCGTCCGCCGCACGACTTCAGATGCATCGGCGTCGTCCCGGGCTTCCGCCTCCGGGCTGATTGCCGCGTCGCGCGCCGCCGTGCGCGGGTCGGTCGCGCTGATCATCGCCGATGATGCGGGGCACTACGTCGCCGCGAACGAGAGAGCCGCGGAACTGACCGGCTACGCGACCAGTGTGCTGGAGACGATGTCGGTCGCAGACCTGACTCCCGAGCCGCGGGCCGACGCCGCGCAGGACCTCTGGCACCAGTTCATGGAGTCCGGCGCCCAGGAAGGGGTCTACCTCGTGAAGCGGAGCGACGGCGAGGCGGTTCCGCTTCGCTACGTGGCGTTTGCCAACATCGCCCCCGGCCTGCACCTGAGCGCGCTCAGCCCAGCCGCCGTTTGACCCTTCCGCGCGCGCTCCGGCCGGCCCACCGTCAGCTCAGGGGATTGCTCGCAAAGCACAGGTCCTCGACGACCCGGCCGCCGATGAGATGCTCCTGGATAATCCGCTCCGCATTCTCGGGCGTCACGTTCCGATACCAGGTGCCCTCGGGATACACGACACAGATCGGGCCCGCGGTGCAGATGCGAAGGCACTGGCACTTGGTCCGGTAGCACGGGCCGTCCGGCCCGGCAATATTCAGAGCCTTCATCCGTCCCTTCAAATACACCCAGGTACGCTCCCCCTCGGCAGAATCTACGCAGTCGGGGCCGAGGCAGATAAAAAGATGCCGGGTCAGCCGCCCGACACCGAATGCCGCCGCCGCCTCTTCCGGTGTGTCGTACGCGCCCTTGGCCATGGCGCTGATGATAGCGCGGTGTGGCACCCCGCTTGCTCCCGAGGAGTGTCAAAGGAGACTCCATGGCCAAGCAGGACACCCCGAAGGATCAGGCTCAGCAGAAGGACTTCCCCGCAACCCCCGCGAAGCGTGACGAGCAGGTGCGCGGCATCGCCGATACCGAAGTGGACGACGACGCGGACGAGGACGAGGACTTCGACGACAGCGACGACCTGGACGAGGACGACGAGGACGCGGAAGGCACGTTCTGACCGAGCGAATGCGCCGGCCGGCGTTAGCGGTGTCGGCGCGGCGTCTTCGCGCTCGTTGCGGTCGCCGACTTCTTCGACGGCCTCGAGGTCTTCGAAGTTGTCGAGGTCGTGGAGCTCCGTCCCCCCTTGCGCTCTGTCGCCTGATATTTCCTGAACACCCGCTCGAGATCGGCGGGCTTCGCGGTCCGCAGTCGTCCCCACAGATCTCCGACGGCGCGGAACCGCGCCGGCGCGGTGACGATCGTGAAGTCGCGCGGATCGATGGGCTCGTCGAGCTCCTGCCATCGGAGCGGCGTCGAGACGCCGGCGAACGCACTGGCCCGGGCGCTGTAGGCGGTCGCCAGCGTCTTGCCGAGAATGTTCTGGAGGTAGTCGACGTAGACGGTGCCGCGCGGCCGTGCCCGGACGGATCGTTCCACGGTCGCCACTCTCGGATGGCGGGTGGCGATCATGGTCGCGACGATCTGGCAGAACAGCATGCCAGACTCGTAGGAGGTGTCTGGCGGCAGCGGGATGTAGATATGCACGCCGCTCGAGCCGGAGGTCTTCGGCACCGCCGGCACTTTCAGCGACGCGAGCTCGTCGCGGATCCAGCGGGCAACGTCGAGGACGCGGGCAAACGGCGTGTCGTCGCCGGGGTCGAGATCGAGGGCGACGTAGTCGGCGTCGAGCGGCGAGCCGACGCGCGAGAACCAGGGGTCCTGGGAGATGGCGGCAATCTGGGTCATGTAGAGCAGCGTCGTCAAGGTGCCGCCGATGAAGCGCTGCGCGTCCGGCTCCGAAATCGGGTCGATGCCGTCCGCCAGCGTTTCGATGCGGACACCCGCGGGCGGCTTTTCCAGCCGGTTGCGCTGCTGGTAGAAGGCGGGTGCGGCGATGCCGTTCGGGAAGCGCTTCATGACCAGCGGCCGGTCGGCGACCGCCGGGAGCATCAGCGGCGCGACTGCCGCGTAATAGCGCAGCAGCGCCCCCTTGGTCAGCTTGCCGTCCGGCCAGTAGACCTTGGCGAGATTGGTGACCTTGACCTGCGATCCATCGGGCAGCTGGACGACGCCGTCGCGCCGCCCTTCTTCGAGCGCCGCCAGCTGATCGACTACCCCCTCGCCCTTCGAGCCCGCCGCGGCGGCGCCGTCGTCGGTGGTGCGGCCGCGCCCTGACGCACGGGCCGCGGCTGCTGCTTCCGGCTTCGCCAGTCGTCTCGGCTTCTCGCGCACCACGTCCTCCGGTCGCTTGTCGTCGCGCAGCCCCAGATAGACCGGATGCCGCAGCTTGCCGTCGGCGGTCCACTCGGTGAATTTCACCTGAGCGACGAGCTCGGGGCGGACCCAGTGCGCCGGTTCGTTGGTCCGGATCCGTGCGGCGAACGGCGAGGCGGTGCTGGCTCGCGCCTGCAGCAGCGTCCAGACCCGCTCGAGCTCGCGCTGGTTGAACCCGGTTCCCGTATGCCCGACATACGTCAGCCCGTCGCGATCGTAGACGCCCAGCAGCAGCGCCCCGAAGTGCTGGCGCGTCTGCCGGGGCTCGGTCCAGCCGCCGACAACGAACTCCTGTTCGTGGACGACCTTGAGCTTCCGCCAGCTCGGGCTGCGGCGGCCGGAGTGATACGGCGCCCGCGCCTCCTTGACGATCAGCCCTTCCCACCCCTCGGCCAGCGCCCGCGCCTGCAGCGCCCGCCCGTCGGCCGCCACCTGCTCGCTGATGCGCAGCGCCGGCGAGGCGGCGGGGAAGCGTTGTTCGAGCCGGGCGCGGCGCTCGGTCAGCGGCAGCCCGCGCAGGTCGTCGTCTCCGTCGCGCAGCAGGTCGAAGGCAATCAGCGCCACCGGCTGCGACTGCTCGCTCGACTCGACGTCGCGCGCCGCGGTCAGGTGGATCCGTCCCTGCAGCTGCTGGAAGCCGGCGGGCCGTCCCCTGGCGTCGAGCGCGACGATCTCGCCATCGAGGAGCAGCGGCGACGCGAGCCTGGCGCGGAAGCCGTCGAGGGCGCGGACGATGGCCGGGAACTGCGAGGTCTTGTCGTTGCCGAGGCGCGACCAGATGCGGACGCCCGAGGCGGACCGCCCCGGTGCGACGTGGACCAGGGCGCGGATGCCGTCGTACTTCGGCTCGTAGACCAGCCCGGCCCCGGTCAGCGGCGCATCGGCCAGGGTGGCGAGCATCGGCCGCAGCGCTTCGGGGCGTTCACGCCATTTCATCCCGTCCTCGATGTTACAGGAACCGGCGCGGCGCTCCACAGACCCGGGGCGGGGCCGGTGGGTGCGCCGGACTGTGCAAAAATGTGCATTGCCTGCGGATTCCGGCCGGCCGGACCGATAATGCAGGTCTGCGCCACCGACACAAGGAGAACGCCACATGGCCGCGCGTCCGACCTGGAAGGGTTTCCTCAAGATCAGCCTGGTGAACATTCCGGTCCGCGTCTTCCCCGCGACCGACGCGGCGGCGACGATCAGCTTCAATCAGCTCCATGCCGAATGCCAGACCCGCATTCAGCAGAAGCGCTGGTGCCCGTCGTGCGAGCGGGAAGTGCCGATGTCGGAGATCGCCAAGGGCTACGAGTTCGAGAAGGG
>JBDTOB010000341.1:0-3913 GCA_039933435.1 Acidobacteriota bacterium
GAATCCCTCCCTCTCCGCCATATCGAGGGCCCGCCAGGTGGCGGGCCTTTTTCTTTGTGTGCGCCAGGCAGTAGCGCGCAGCGCCGACAATCGGGGTCATCCAAAGCACCCTTTGCCGCGGCGTGTGTGAAGGGGTGAGCAGCCGGCAAGATAGGTGGGGATCGTTCTTCGTCTCCCGGGCGAGTCTCCCGGGAGGAGGTGGTTCCGCTCGTCCGCATCCGCTCGGGCCAGGGTGGCGGCAGCGTGACGGGCGTGGAACCGGCGTCGCACGGTATGCTAGCCGGCAGTCCACCATGGCATTCGCGCCCGGAACCACGTTCGGCCCTTACGAAGTGCTGGCGCTGATCGGCGCGGGCGGCATGGGCGAAGTCTACCGGGCGCGCGATCCGCGTCTCGGGCGCGACGTCGCCATCAAGACCATCGCGCCGCACCTCGCGCGCGATCCGGAGGTGCTGGCCCGGTTCCGCCGCGAGGCCCGGTCGGTCGCCGCGCTGTCGCACCCCAACATCCTTGCCATCCACGACGTCGGACAGGAAGGCGACACCTGGTTCGTCGTCACCGAACTGCTCGCCGGGGAAACGCTCCGCCACCGGATGCGCCGGGGGCCTCTGGCGTGGTCCGAGGTGGTCGCGGTCGGTGTCGCGGTGGCCGAGGGGCTGGCCAGCGCTCACGCGCGCGGGATCGTGCACCGCGACATCAAGCCTGAGAACCTCTTCATCACGTCGGACGAGCGCGTGAAGATTCTCGATTTCGGACTCGCCCGGCCGGAAGCGACGGCCGACGCCGCCGGCGCCGCGACGACGACATCCGCGACGGCTCCCGGAACGGTCGCCGGAACCGCCGGCTACATGTCACCGGAGCAGATTCAGGCCGTCCCGCTCGACGGCCGGACCGACATCTTCTCTCTCGGCTGTGTGCTGTACGAAATGCTGGCCGGCGCGCCGCCCTTTCGCGGCGCGTCGCCCGCCGAATCGGCGGCCGCGGTGCTTCGCGATCCCGTGGCGCCGCTGGCGGGGGGCGCCGCCCCGCCGAGCCTCGAGCAGGCGATCATCCACTGCCTGGAGAAGAACCGGGAGGTGCGGTTCCAGTCGGCGATGGATCTGGCGTTCGCGCTGAAGGCGGCGTCCGGGCGCGCCGGCGCTGGTGCCGTTCCGGGCGGGCGCGAGACCGCGGCGCCCAGGGTGGCGGTCCTGCCGTTCAGGAACCTCAGCGCCGACCCCGAGAACGACTACTTCGCGGACGGCGTGACCGAGGACGTCATCGCCCACCTGGCGAAGCTCCGATCGCTCGACGTCATCTCGCGCGCGTCGGTCGCCGGCTTCAAGAAGCGGGATCTGGCGCTGCGGGAGATTGGGAGGCAACTCGGGGTGGCCACGGTGCTCGATGGCAGCGTCCGCCGCGCCGGCAATCGCGTGCGCATTGTCGCCGAACTGATCGACACCCGCGACGATCGGCTGCTCTGGGCTGATACCTACGACCGCGACCTCACCGACATCTTCGCGATCCAGACCGATGTCGCGCTGCGGATCGCCGGGGCGCTGCACGCCGAGCTCTCGCCCGACGAGCGGTCGCGCATCCACAAGCCGCCGACCCTGGACCTCGAGGCCTACGCGCTCTATGTGCACGGACGGCAACTCATGACCCGGCATACCGAGATCGGCCTGCGCGACAGCCTCACGTCCTTCGAGCGCGCTATCGCCAGGGACCCGGATTTCGCGCTCGCCCACGTCGGTCTGGCCCGGACCTACATGGAGGCGGTCGTCTCTGGCCATCTCGCCCTGCCGCCGCACCTGGCGTTTGCGCGGGCGAAAGAGGCGATCGCGCGGGCGCTCGCGGCCGACGATCGCCTTGGCGACGCGCACGGCATCGCGGCGCTGATCCGCTTCGTGGCGGACCTCGACTGGTCCGGCGCCGAACAGGCCTTTCAACGCGCCCTCGAGCTCAGTCCCGGCAGCGCCGACATCCACGATTACTACGGGTGGCTCTGCTCGGCGATGGGACGATCCGACGATGCGATTCGGCTGGTGCGGCGGGCGGCCGAACTGGATCCGCTCGCTCACCGGACCGACGTCGCCTCCGAACTGCTGCGCGCCGGCCGCTTCGAAGAGGCGCTCGCGATCGCGCAGCGCGTGATGGCGTCGGAGCCCGGGTTCGCCAGGGGCCACTCCACGGCCGGCTGGGCCTACCTGCTGACCGGCCGGGCGGCCGAAGGGCTCGCGGCGCTCGAACGCGCTGTCGCCGCGGCGCCCGGCAGCACGCTCTTTCTGGCGCAGCTCGCCCAGGGCTACGCGATGACGGGAGACGAGGTCAGGGCGCGGGCTCTACTGACTCAGTTGACCGAAACGAGCCGTCACAGCTACGTCGCGCCGTATCACTTCGCCTACGTCTACACCGGCCTGGGGGATGCCGACACCGCCCTCGACTGGCTGGAGCGCGCCTACGCCGAGCGCGCCGGCGCAATCTACGGCGTCAAAGGTTCGTTCCTGTTCGCCAGCCTGCGCGCGCAGCCGCGCTTCCAGGCGCTGCTGAAAAAGATGAACCTCGCCTGACGCTCGTCGCGCCTGACAGCTCCCGTTGGCGGAAGAGGTGGCGTGCTACTGCGGGGGCACACCAGGGCTTCTCGGCCGACTCTTTTCCGCGAGCAGCGTCGCCACCAGACCTGTCCACCCCGTCTGATGTGACGCGCCCACGCCTCGTCCGGAGTCACCGTGGAAGTACTCGTAGAACTGCAGGTGGTCGCGAAAGTGCGGATCGTGCTGAATCTTCGGGTGAGGCCCGAGGCTGGGCCGACCGCCGTCGGGGGCCGCGAGAAACAGGCGACACAGCCGGGCCGACAGCTCGTCAGCAATCTGGCTGAGGGTCAGGAACGCACCCGAACCGGTCGGACACTCGATCACGAACTCGTCGCCATAGTAGGCGTGAAACTTCCGTAACGACTCGACGATGAGATAGTTGACCGGCATCCAAATCGGTCCGCGCCAGTTCGAGTTGCCCCCGAACAGGCCGCTGTCGGATTCGCCTGGCTGGTAACTCACGGTATGCGTCGTCCCCGCGAGCTCGAGCTGATACGGATGCTCGCGGTGGAATCTCGAGAGCGCGCGGACACCGAAATCGGACAGGAACTCGGTTTCGTCCAGCATGCGGCGCAACAGTTGCTTCATACGGTGGCCACGCAACAGCGAGAGGAGGTGACGATTGCCCGTGCCCGGGATCTGCCATCTCGAGATGAGCGCGGCCAGATCCGGGCGATAGTCGAGGAACCACTGCATCCGCCGACGAAAAGTGGGCAGGCGGTCCAGCAGCTCCGGGCTCAGTGTCTCGACCGCGAAGAGCGGGACCAAGCCAACCAGGGACCGAATCTTCAACGGGATGGACTCGCAGCGCTGGTGGTCCGGACTGTCAAAATGGAGGACGTCGTAGAAGAATCCGTCCGTCTCGTCCCACAGATCGACGCCCTGTCCGCCGACGTTGCGCATCGCCCCGGCGATGTAGAGAAAGTGCTCGAAGAACTTGGTCGCGATGTCCTCGTAGACGGGGCGATGGAGCGCCAGCTCGAGCGACATCCGCAGAAGATTGAGGGCGTACATGGCCATCCAGGCGGTCCCGTCCGCCTGTTCGATGTGGCCATTGACCGGGAGCGGCGCACTCCGGTCGAACACGCCGATGTTGTCCAGCCCCAGGAAGCCGCCCTGGAACAGGTTGAGGCCGTGCGCGTCCTTGCGGTTCACCCACCAGGTGAAGTTCATCAGCAGTTTGTGCAGGATGCGTTCGAGGAAGTCGAGGTCTCCCTCGTCGCCGCGGCGCGCACGGTCCATCTCGAACACGCGCCACGTCGCCCAGGCGTGGACGGGCGGGTTCACGTCTCCGAACGCCCATTCGTAGGCGGGGAGCTGGCCGTTCGGGTGCATGTACC
>JBDTOB010000342.1:0-3904 GCA_039933435.1 Acidobacteriota bacterium
GGACGATACAATCGTCCGATGGACGGCACCGGGCTGGCGGTTGCGCTGCTCGTCGAGGATGGCTTCGACGATCGCGAGTTGACGGACATCTCCGCGGGCCTGCTGGCCGCTGCGCTCCAGGTGGTGACGGTGGGGCCTATCGCCGGCCGCGCCTATGCCGGACGCCAGGGCGTTGCCCGCGTCACCGCCGAGCTCGCACCCCGCGCCGCCGCGGAGCGCGGCTTCGCCGCGGTGGTGATTCCCGGCGGCTACGCGCCGGACCGCATGCGGCTGCGCCACGGACTGATCGATCTGGTCAGGGAGACGCTCCGGGCCGGGCGGCCGGTCGGCACCGTCGGGCACGGCGCCCAGGTGCTGATTTCCGCCGATGTCATCCGCGGCCGCACCCTGACGTGCTGGCCGTCGATCGCCGTGGACGTCAAGAATGCCGGCGGCCTCTACGTCGATCGGCCGGTGGCCGAGGACGGCGCGCTCATCACCGCCCGCAAGGCGGACGACATTCCCGCCTTCATCGCCACGATCGTCCGCGCCATCGGCCGCGCCGGGTGAGCGGCGCGGCTCACGGTACAATCCCGGCCATGGCTCCGGACCTGGCGGTCGAGACTCACGGCCTGACCCGCGATTTCGGCGCCTGCCGCGCCGTCGACGCCATCGACCTCGCGGTGCCGGCGGGAAGCCTCTACGGCTTTCTCGGTCCCAACGGCGCCGGAAAATCCACCACCATCAAGTGTCTGACCGGCCTGCTCCGGCCGTCGTCCGGACAGATCGCGATCCTCGGCCTCGACCCGCTGCGCGATCCGGTCGCCGTCAAGCGACGCATCGGCGTCGTCCCTGAAGATCTGGCCCTGTTCGATCGCCTGACCGCGGCAGAGACCCTGGCCTTCGTCGGCCAGGTGCACGGCCTCGATCGCGGCGTCCTGAACCAGCGCACCGCCGCCCTGCTCGAGGTGATGGACCTGACGGCCGCCGGCTCGCGCCTGGTCACCGATTTTTCCCACGGGATGCGCAAGAAGCTGTCGCTGGCCGCCGCCTTGCTGCCGGCGCCGCGGCTGCTGTTTCTCGACGAGCCGTTCGAAGGCATCGACGCCGTGGCCTCGCGCCAGATCAAGGAGTTGCTGCTGTCGTTCGTCGCCCGTGGCGGCACGATCTTCCTGACCTCGCACATCCTTGAAATCGTCGAGCGCCTCTCGACGCACATCGGCGTCATCGCCGGGGGCCGCATGGTCGCGCAGGGCACGATTGCCGAGCTGCGCGAGGGGGGCGGCGGCCGCAGCCTGGAAGAGCTGTTCATCGGCCTGGTCGGCGGCGCCGCGCCGCCGCATCCTGCGCTCGACTGGATCTGATGATCAGGATGCTGCGCGCCTTCGCCTGGCTGCGCTGGCGGATGTTCGTCAACTCGCTCGAGCGCACCGGCTCGCGCGACCTGCTCGAGCGCTTTTCGATTGCCGCCGACACGCTCAAGCCGATCATGGCCGGGGTGCTGCTGGTGCCGTCCGGACTGGCGCTGGCCTCGATTGGTGCGGCCTCCGGCTACGCCCTGGCGCACGGTGGCGCCACGGCGCTGTTCGGGCAGGCGCCCCGCTACCTGCTGATGGCGTCCCTGGTCGAGCAGGCGCCCCGCGCCCTGCTCATGGCGTTCCCCCTCGCGAGCGTGGTTGGGCCGCTGCTGCTGCCGGCCACGGACCGGATCAACCCTGTCCGGATCCTGCTGCTGCCGATCGGCCGCGCGACGCTCTACACGGCGCAGGCCGCAGCGGCGCTCGGCGACATCTGGATCGTCCTGCTGCTGCCGCTGGTCGCCGGCGTACCGCTCGGCCTTGTCGCCGGCGGCGCGCCGGGGATGGCGCTGTCCGCGAGCGCTGCGGGCGTCCTCATGGTCGTGCTGGGTCTGGCGCTGTCGTCGACGACGACGGGCCTGGTGCAGCTGGCGGTGCGGGATCGGCGGCGGGGCGAGATGCTGGCGCTGCTGGTGCTGGTGCTGATTCCAATCGCCAGCATGATACCGGCCCTGCTGGGGGAGGCGATCTCCTCGGCGCATCCGGCGGCGGGATCCGGCGGTGGAGCGCTGAACGTCGCCCCCTGGATGTGGATGGGGTTGATGCGCGTGGCGTCGTGGTATCCGAGCGAGTTGTACACCACGGCGGTTGCCGCGGCCGCTGACCGCGCCCCCCACGCCTGGGCGGCGCTGGGCGGGCTGGCGGCCGAGGCGCTGCTCCTGCACCTCGCGGGCATCTTCGTCTTCAACCGCGTGATGGATTCGCCGTTCTCGAGCGGCAGCCGTCGCGGTGTCCGGGTGCGCGCCGTCTGGCAGCGCCGGCTGCCGGGCCTGTCCTCCGGCGCCTCGGCGGTGGCCTTCGCGCAGGTGCGCCTGGCAATCCGCACGCCGCGCGGGCGCGCCATTCTGATGGCGCCGGTGGCGCTGCTGTTCCTGTATGTCCTGCTGATGCGGCAGCAGTTCCGCCATCCCGCGCTCGACGGATGGACGTCCGATCCTGGCGTCGCGATCGCCGCGGTCGGCGCGTTCATCTGCCTGGTGGCGACGCTGCCGATCGCGATGAACCAGTTCGGGCTGGACACCGGAGGGCTGACGCGGGTGCTGCTCTCACCCCTTGGCGACGGCGAGTACCTGGCCGGCAAGGCGGTGGGCAACGCGATGGTCGCGGCAGTGCCGGCGGGGTTCCTCGTGGCCGCCTCGTGGGCCGCGGCGCCCGGGGTGCGCGCCCCGGCGTCGTGGGTGATGCTCGGAACCGGCCTGCTCGCCGTCTCGCTGCTCGTGGCCCCGATCGCGGCGATGCTGTCGGCCGCCTTTCCCCGCAAGGCGGACCTCAACAGCATCGGGCGCCAGAGCAACGCCCACGGCCTCGCGGGGTTCCTCGGCATCGTGGCCTACGTCGCCGCCGGGCTGGCGACCCTCGGCATCGCCGCCGCGGCGTCGCACTGGCTGGCCAGCCCGGCCGCGAGAGTCGGCGCACTCCTGATGTGGTGCGGGGTGAGCGCTGTCATCTGCATGTTGCTGTTCAGGCCGGCCCGTCGGATTTTTGCCGCGCGCCGGGACAACCTGGCGATGCTCTGACGTACCTGGTGCTGCTGGTCCACTTCGACGAACGGGAACCGCCCGAGCCGTGCGGCACCTGCGACAACTGCATCGACCCACCGGAGCTGCGGCATCTGCCGCCCGTCGATCGTGAGCGCCAGGAACTGCCCAGCCAGCCGACCATTCCGACACCGTGGCGTTGTAGCGTTTCGCGCCGCCCGGCGGCTGAAACGATACGGCCGTCAGCAGAGGTCGCGTCGGGCCAGCTGAGGAGCGGACAGCCCTCGCCTCGAGCCGGTCGCCGACCGGCTGGTAACGGGGGGCGACGGCGGTGGGTATTCGAATACTCAGGACTACGCGTCCCGGCGGCCTCCCACCGCCGTGACGCCAGCCCGGCCTCTCGTCCTCGCGAGTCCCGACGTTCGCGTGGCGCGCGTAAGGATTTGAAAGTCAGGAATCTACGAGCGGCGCCCGGCTTCAACGGCCCAGCTCGCCTGCCCTGGTTCGGACGATGGCATACCACTTGCTGTCTGAGACTGCGTCGGGCCCGCGAGCGGCCCGACGAGCCGCTCCGGTGTTCCGCTGGAGCAACCGCCCCGTCACCCACGCCCCCCTACGGTTGCAGGGAGTCCGACTCCCTGCCCCGCCATGTACAGCCCCGCACCATGGCACCCTGCACCGTGGCGCCCCCGGCACCGTGGCACCCTGCGCTGTGGCGCCGTGGCACCTCTCATACCCTGGGTGTCGGGGCGGCGGGAATCTCGTCGGGGCGGCGGCGGCACAGCCGCGCGTAGGCGGCGGTGACCTGGGCGCCGAACAGCAGGATCACGGCGGAGATATAAATCCAGATCAGGAATACCACCACGGCGG
>JBDTOB010000343.1:0-3896 GCA_039933435.1 Acidobacteriota bacterium
TGTGCTCACAGGGGCGTGTCGCCGTCGGGAAGCGCGGAGAACTCGCGGCTTTCGACCAGATCCTTCAGCGTGCCGAGGTCGGTCCGCAGCTCGGTGGCGAGGTCGCGGCCCAGCAGCCAGGCGACGGCCGCTCCGGCCTTGCCCCCTGGCGGACTGTACTGCAGCCGGACCCGCACCCGCGTGCCAAGGCCGCTGCGCTCGAAGTTCACCGAGCCGGCACTGACGACGTCGGCCCCTTCGAGGGAGCGCCAGCCGATGACCCGGCCGGGCACCTCGTTGATGATCTCGGCGTTCCACTCGACCGCCATGCCGCCGGGCGCGGTCGCCGTCCAGCGCGAGAGCGTGCCGGTGACGCGCTCGACCGAGTCGAGATGGCGCATGAAGCGGGGAAGGTTTTCCAGCCGGCGCCAGAAGCGATACAGCTCGTCGGCGGAGCGGTCGATCGTCACGGCCTCTTCCACCAGCACCCCCCGCGACCCGGAGAGGGCCTGGCGCGTGTCGGTCCCGGACGCCGCGGTGTTGCGGCCGAGCATCTCGTAGACGTCGCAGTGCCCGGAGACGCCGCGGCGCAGGAGCAGCGCTCCGAGCCCGGCGACCACCAGGCCGGGCGCGTTGCGGCGGCTGACGCCGTAGAGGGCCATCGCGAGCCCCGCCGCCATCGATCCCCAGCGTTCGACGTCGGTGATGTTGCGTTCGGCGGGGGCCCCGTCCGGCAGGGTCGTATCCAAGCTGCTCATGCTGCTCATGGTCTTCGTCCCTCCGTGGATGATCCGGCGTTCAGGAGGTAGCGCTGCCGGCGGCCGGGGTCCACGACGGCGCATCGCTCGCCGGGAAGGACTGCTCGGAGGCTTCGCTCACCTGATCGGCGGCGCGCCAGCCGCGCTCTTTGAGTTGCCGGTCGATATACTCCCGCGCCACACCCATGTCGCGACGCCCCATCACGGCGCGGAGCGTGAGCACGGCGCCCGCGGTGGCGAGGAGGCTGCCCGCAAAACCGCCGCGACGCGACCCGAACATGACCAGCGAGGTGCCGCAGGCGGCAGCCAGCCAGCGCTCCTGATCGTACTCGGACAGCGTCGTTCCAAACCCGGGCTTGTCCCACACGCTCTTCTCACCGCGCGGGACCATCAGATTCAACGTGGTATCGGACATTGATCAAATTCCTTTCGAGACAGACGGCAATCGCGACCGGACCGGTGCCGATGCCAGATTCAGGGCGTGCACAAGGCATGCCCGGAGGCCCGGCGCGAAAGACAGTGCGATTTCGTCCGGCGAGGCGGCGGTTCGTGCAGGTGGGCCAGCCAGGCGGGCAGATTCTGCTGTTCGGATTCGCGTCAGCCCTGACTCAGAACAGCCGCGTTTCGGGTGGACCATACCGCTCGAGGTACGGCGCCAGCTTCAGCTTCCGCCGCGTGCTCGCCGAGGTCATGCAGCGCACTGTCCCGAAGACCGGGCGCTCCGGCCACGGACGGTCGTAGCGCCCGAGGACCCACGCAAAGCTGGCCGCGCCGACCGGGTCCCGTCCATCGAGGGAATACCGGTTCATTAGATGGGTCATGGTCGCCAGCGCCTCCGCGGGGTGCGCGCTCCACTCGAGAATCTTCTTGCCCCACAGCATCCGCAGGTAGCCATGAAACCAGCCGTCGGACACCAGCTGGCGCTGCGCCGCGTTCCAGACCTCGTCGTCGGTGGCGGCGGCCTCGAGCGTCGGGAGGTCGTAGAGGTGCGGCCGCGGGTCGGAGAGGTGGGCTTCGAGGGTCTGCCGCGCCCAGGCGGGCAGCGATGCGTAGGTCTCGAAATCCGGCGTCCAGGCGGCGCCGTTGAAGGCGAGCTCGCGCCAGACGAGCAGCTGATCGAGAAACATCTCCGCCGACGGCGATACGCCCCACCAGCCCTCGCGCGCACCGGCGGCGCCGCCCCCGAGGCGGCGGGTCGTCCAGCGCTCGCGGGTCATCAGGGCTGAGAAGATCTCGTGCACCGAGAGATGGCCGAAGTGCAGGTACGGCGACAGCCGGCTGGTGGCGTCCACGCCCGGCTGGTTGTGGGCCTCGGCGTAGCGATCGAGCCCCGCGGCGAGAAAGTGCGCGAGCCGCCGTCCCGCGGCGTCGGCGCCGCCGCGCAGCGCCACCGGCCCGACGGTGTGGTCGATGGGCAGCGCCGCCAGCGATCCAGGCGCGCCGGCGAGCTGCGCGGCTGAGGCCGGCGGCCAGCGGGCAAGGATTTCCGCCGGCACCTCGGCGGCGGCGGCGCCGCCGAGCGCGTCCAGCGGATCGGCAGCCGGCACGGTCCGCACGTGCGCCTTGAGTGTGCGCTGCATGAACGCCCGGTATCCGCGGGCGGTCGGGAAGGCGCGGCCGTGCGCGGCGACCGGGATGATGCCGTTGCTGTCCACCGCTTCCAACGGGACGGCGACCTTGCGTGCGGCCGCTTCGGCCATGCGGGGCAGGAAGAAGCCGGGGGACCAGTCCGTCACCACGGCGCAGGCGCGGTCCGCCAGCGCGGCGAGCAGGCCGCGCCCGGCTCCAGGCGAGGGCTCGATGTAGGGGTAGTAGCCGACGGCTCGGCCTTCGAGGGCAGCCGCGTTGGCCGCCATGCCGTCGATGACGAAGCTGTGGAAGCGATCGCTCGCCCAGGGATAGTCGCAGCGCAGCGCCTCGAGAATCAGCAGCGGCCGCTTCAGTTCCGAGGCGAGGGCGACGGCCCGGTCGAGCGCGAAGTTGAAGCGCACGCGACGCGCCGAGGTCATCCAGTAGACGACGAAGCTCCCGGCCGGGCGGATCGGCCGGGAGTTGAGCTGGCGGACCCGGGCGCCGGCAGCGGCCGCATCCGGGCGGTCGCGATTAGCCTTCAGAGCCGGCCGTCGCCGTGATGTTGTCGAAGGTGGCGGTGGCGGTCGCCGCCGTGGAGTGGCTCGACACGCCAATGCCGACATAGACCGTGGCCGTCATCGAGAAGGTGTCGATGCCGACCAGCGTCCAGTTGACGCCGTCCGACGACTGGAAGGCCGAAATGGTGCTGCCGGAGCGGTCCAGGCGCACGTAATAGGGCGCCCCGGAGAGTGCACCGCTGGTGCTGGTGCTGAGGCCGCCGGCCGCGGTCCGGCGCTGGAACGCCAGCCCCTTGCTGTACGACACCAGCATCATCGCCTGCGCCGAGTTGGCGTCGAGGGTGTCGCGGATCATCACCCCCGCCTTGACCCAGGCCGCGGTGTTCGAGACGCTGGCCACGCGCGCGACGATCGAGCCATCGCCGGTAAGGCTCTGATAAACGAAGTGAAGCGCGTCCTGCGTCCCCCAGACGTCCGCCCCGGCGCCCTTGACCGTGAAGATCGCGGTCGAGCCGTCGTAGTTGGCGCTTCCCGCGACACCGACGCTGCCGATGTCGGCGTGCTGCCATGGGGAGGGCAGCGGTGCGGTGGCGGGCGGCGGCGGAGCCGTCGGGACCGAGCCGGCCATCGAACCCTGGGTCGCGGCGTAAATCTTGATGTCGTTCTTCAGCGCACCCGGCGACGCGTTGAGGAAGCTCGAGGCGGCCGGCGAGAGAATGATCTGGTCGATCGACAGGCCATCCTCACGCTGCTGGAGGCGCAGCGTCTGCGGGCCGGTGGTGTCGAAGTAGATCGCGGCCCCCATCACCCCCGAGCCCCAGCCGTTGTCCTGCCAGCCCCAGCCGGCGATGCCGCAGCTGCTGCAGTCTTCGAGGTTGTATTCGGCGGCCGAGGTGGTGCCGGGGCGGTAGATCGGGGTCCCGGTGGAGGTCACCGCGTTCGAGAACTGCACGAACACCGAGTCGTTCGTATAGACGTTGCTGTCGGCGCGCCCCCGCATCCAGAAGTGATACTTCTGGCCCGCCACGGCGTTGAACGTGAGCTCGACATAGCTCGACGGGTTGGCCGA
>JBDTOB010000344.1:0-3889 GCA_039933435.1 Acidobacteriota bacterium
CTCGGTCTGGCGAAGACCGAGGGCATGCTCTTCAAGTTCGGATCCGGCACCGGCTCGAACCTGTCGGCGATCCGCTCGTCGCACGAGCTGCTGGCCGGCGGCGGCACCGCCTCGGGCCCGGTGTCGTTCATGAAGGGCTTCGACGCCTTTGCCGGGGTCATCAAGTCGGGGGGCAAGACCCGCCGCGCCGCCAAGATGGTGATCCTCAACGCCGACCATCCCGACATCGCGGAGTTCATCAACTGTAAGGTCGAGGAAGAGAAGAAGGCCTGGGCGCTGATCGACGCCGGCTACGACGGCTCGTTCACCGGTCCGGCGTATGCGTCGGTCTTCTTCCAGAACTCGAACAACAGCGTCCGCGTCACCGACGAGTTCATGCGCGCGGTGATGGACGACGGCGAGTGGACCACCAAGGCGGTGCGCGACGGCGCGCCGATGCAGACCTACAAGGCGCGCGATCTGATGCGCCAGATTGCCGAAGCGACCCACATCTGCGGCGATCCGGGGATGCAGTTCGACACCACCGTCAACGACTGGCACACCTGCCCGAACACGGCGCGCATCAACGCGAGCAATCCGTGCTCGGAGTACATGTTCCTCGACGACACCGCCTGCAACCTGTCGTCGATCAACCTGATGAAGTTCCTGCGCGAGGACGGCGAGATTGACGCGGTCTCGTTCGAGGCGGCGTGCCGGACGATGATCACGGCGCAGGAGATCCTGGTCGACAACTCGAGCTATCCGACCCCGGCGATCGCCAAGAACAGCCATGAGTACCGTCCGCTCGGGCTCGGCTACGCCAACCTCGGGGCGCTGCTGATGTCGCGCGGCCTGCCCTACGACGGCGACTCCGGGCGCGACTACGCGGCGGCGATTACCGCGCTGATGCACGGCGCGGGGTTCGCGCAGTCGGCGAAGATTGCCCGCGATCACGGCGGCCCGTTCGCCGGCTACGAGAAGAACAAGGAGCCGTTCATCCGGGTGATGCGCAAGCATCGCGCCGCGCTCAAGGACATCGATCGCACCCACCTGCCGTCCGACCTGTTCCAGGCGGCCAAGGCGGTGTGGGACGAGGTCATCGAGCTCGGCGAGCAGCACGGCTTCCGCAACGCCCAGGCGACGGTGCTGGCGCCGACCGGCACCATCGGCTTCATGATGGACTGCGACACCACCGGGGTCGAGCCGGACATCGCGCTGGTCAAGTACAAGAAGCTGGTCGGCGGCGGGCTGATGAAGATCGTCAACCAGACCGTGCCGATGGCGCTGACCAAGCTGGGCTATAACGCCACCCAGATCAAGGAAATCATCGAGTACATCGACGAGCACGAAACCATCGAGGGGGCGCCGCACGTCAAGGAGCCGCACCTGGCGGTGTTCGACTGCGCCTTCAAGCCGGCGCGCGGGGTGCGGTCGATTCACTACATGGGCCACGTCCGGATGATGGGGGCGGTGCAGCCGTTCCTGTCGGGGGCGATCTCGAAGACGGTCAACGTCCCGAAGGAAGCGACGGTCGAGGAGATCCAGCAGGCCTACGTCGACTCGTGGCGGATTGGCGCCAAGGCGGTGTCGATCTATCGCGACGGCAGCAAGCGGACCCAGCCGCTCAACACCTCGAAGGACAAGGAGAAGGTCGCCGCCGCGGCGGCGGTCGCCGGTCCGACCCGGCGCCGGCTGCCGGACGAGCGCCACGCCATCACCCACAAGTTCGACATCGGCGGCCACGAGGGCTACATCACGGTCGGGCTGTTCGAGGACGGCCAGCCGGGCGAGCTGTTCCTGGTGATGGCCAAGGAGGGCTCGACCATCTCGGGCTTTGCCGACGCCTTCGCGCAGGCGATCAGCTACGCCCTGCAGTACGGCGTGCCGCTGCAGGATCTGGTCGACAAGTTCAGCCATGTGCGGTTCGAGCCCTCGGGCATGACCAAGAACCCCGACGTGCGCTTCGCCAAGTCGATTGTCGATTACATCTTCCGCTGGATGGCGGCGAAGTTCCTGTCGCCGGAAGCGCAGTACCGCGCCGGGGTCAACAACCGCGAGGAGACGGTGACCACTCCCGAACAGCTGCCGCTCGACGTCGCCGCGGCGGCCGGCGCCTCGCCGACCGGGGCGCTGTCGTCGCGCGCGATCTCGTCGTTCGCGGCCATCCAGAACCAGGAGGATGCGCCGCCGTGCTCGACCTGCGGATCGATCATGGTGCGCAGCGGCTCCTGCTACAAGTGCGCCAACTGCGGCACCACCTCCGGCTGCGCGTAATCGTCCCGCGAGTGCACGCAAGGGGCCGGGTCATCTGACCCGGCCCTTTGTTTTTGTCAGGAGTTCGCATCCTGGAAGGCGCTTCGTGGGACGCGGCAGACGTTGTTCAACCGCGGCCGATTTCGTCCACCGGGTTGTCACATCGCGGAGGTCAGTGCGGCGACCGCTTCGGCGAGCACGGCACCGACGTCCCCTTCGACCTTGAGCCCGGCGAGATCGTCGCCGCGGGTGCGGCCGCGGTTGACGATGGCGATGGGCAGGCCGGCGTCGTGCGCCAGGCGAACGAAGCGGTATCCCGAGTAGACCATCAGCGACGACCCGGCGACGAGCAGCGCGTCGGCGCCGGCCAGCGCCTGGCGCGCGTCCTCATAGCGCCCACGGGGGACGTTCTCGCCGAAGAACACCACGTCCGGCTTGAGCAGACCGCCGCAGCGTTCGCAGCGCGGCGCCGCGAACGACTCGATCAGCGCGGCATCGATGTCGGCGTCGCCGTCAGGCGCGGACGCCGGCACCGCCTGCCACGACGGGTTGGCCGCGGTCATACTCGCCTGAACCGTTGCGCGCGAAGCGCGCTCGCCGCAGCCCAGGCACACGACCTCGTCGAGGCGGCCGTGAAGATCGACGACCACCTGGCTGCCGGCCCGCTGGTGGAGGCCGTCGACGTTCTGGGTGACGAGCCGTGAGAGGGTGCCCGCAGCCTCCCACGAGGCGAAGGCGCGATGCGCGGCGCCCGGGGCCGCGGTCGTGAAGCGCGGCCAGCCCGCATAGGCGCGCGCCCAGTAGCGCCGGTAGACCGGTTCCTCGGTGCGGAACGCCTGGATCATCACCGGCTGCCGCCGCTTCCACTCGCCCTGGTCGTCGCGGTAGTCGGGGATCCCGGACGCGGTGCTGCAGCCGGCCCCGGTGAGCGCGAAGACGCGGCGGTGGCGGGCGATCCAGCAGCGCAGCCGTTCTCCTGTCGAGTCTGGCGTGGCCATCGCCGTGATCGTACCCCAGCCGGGCGCCGTCCGCCCGGCTCCGGGGGGCGCGCATCAGGCTTATACTCGTGGGCCTCAAGCTGCCCCGTCCCGGACAGGCATTGAGCGCAACCACCGACACTTCAGGAGATCAAGACGATGAAAGCCTTCCTGCATGCCACGGCCGTTGCCGTCTTCGTGCTCGCGCTGCCGAATGCCGGAGGCACCGGTGGTGCCGTGGCGGCCGTGCAGGCCACGCCCCAGGTGTCGGCGGTGGACGCCGCGCCGTTTCTCGGTGAGTGGACGCTGGCACTGGAGGGCCCCAATGGTCCCGCAGCGTTCACGCTGGCGATCAGCGCCGTCGGCGACAACGTCGCCGCCGAAATCTCCTCCGAGATGCTCGAGAAGCAACCGATCAGTACTATTGCTCTCAGAGGCAAGAGTCTCGATCTCGCCTATTCATTCCTCTACGAGGGCAACGCGGTCGACGCCGTCGTGTCCTTGACGCCTGACCAGGACGGCAAGACGGCCGCGCAGATCGACTTCGCCGGCGGCGCCTATGTCATGAACGGGACCGCGACGAAGAAAGAGAAGGGTAAAGAAGGCTGACGCAGTGGGCGATCAACGCGCGGAGGATCCAGCCCGCAAGCAGCACGCGGTTCAGTACATCGCGGTGCCGG
>JBDTOB010000345.1:0-3869 GCA_039933435.1 Acidobacteriota bacterium
TCCCGCTCCGGCCGGACGGCGTCGCCAAGGACCCGCTCAGCCTCTCCGTACAACGGCGAGGTGTCGAAGAGGTTGGCGCCATCCGCCAGAGCGGCCTGGACGATGGTTCGGGCGTGTGCTTCCTCAGCGGTGCCGCGGACGTCGAAGGTGCGCCAGGTGCCCATTCCGATGACGGGAACTTCCAGGCCGGTGCGGCCGAGGGGTCGTCGATCCATACCGGCCATTATCATGCGCCGGCTGGGATGCCGGCCATTCCGCGACCGGCGCCCTCTGAGTCGCCTCTGCGGCGTGCTAGGATGCGGGCGCTGATGAAAATCCCAAACGCGATCGTCGTGTTCTCTGCTGCGGCGGTGCTGGCTGTTCCCGCCGCTGCCCAGGACGCCTTCGGCCGGATCGAGCAGGAGACGGCGAAGGTCACGCCGGCGCTGATCGAGCTCCGGCACGACATCCACCAGCACCCCGAACTGTCGAACCGCGAGGAGCGGACGGCGGCGCTCGTCGCCGACTACCTCCGCACGCTCGGACTCGAGGTTCAGACCGGCGTCGCGAAGCACGGCGTCGTCGCGCTCCTCAAAGGCGGGCGCCCCGGTCCGGTCGTCGCGGTCCGCGCCGACATCGACGCGCTGCCGGTGACGGAAGAGACCAACCTGGCGTATGCGTCGAAGGCCCGTACGACGTTTCTCGGCCAGGAGGTCGGGGTGATGCACGCCTGCGGGCACGACATCCACACCGCGGTGCAGCTTGGCGTCGCCTCGGTCCTGACCGCGATGAAAGCAGACCTTCCCGGGACCGTCAAGTTCATCTTCCAGCCCGCGGAGGAGGGGGCGCCCCCCGGCGAGACCGGCGGGGCATCGCTGATGGTCAAGGAAGGCGTGCTGCAGAACCCGAAGCCGGCAGCCATCTTCGGACTGCACACGTTCAGCGAGATGGCGGTCGGCGACATCGGCTACTCGGAGGGACCGGCCATGTCCGCGGCGGACACCTGGGAAGTGAAGATTACCGGCCGCCAGTCGCACGGCGCCCGTCCGGAGTTGTCGATCGATCCGATCGTCACCGCGGCGCAGTTCGTCGAGGCGCTGCAGACGATCCGCTCCCGCACCTTCTCCGGCTACGAGCCCGGCGTGGTCACCGTCGGCACCATCCACGGCGGACAGCGCCACAACATCATCCCGGCCGAGGTGACGCTGAGCGGCACGATCCGGACCTTCCGCTCCGAGTTGAGCACGCTGGCCGAGGCCAGGCTGCGGGCGATTCTCAAGGGGATCACGGAGGCGGCGGGAGCACGCGGTGAGGTGACACGCTACGAGCGCGGCGCTCCCGCCACCATCAATCAGCCGGAGTTGACGCGGGCGACGGTGCCGTCGCTCGAGCGCGCCGTCGGCAAGGATCACGTCAGCAGGATTCCGCCTTCGATGGCGTCCGAGGACTTCTCCTATTTCGCCAACGAAATTCCCGGATTCTATTTCCGCCTCGGGCAAGTCAAGCCAGGAACGACCTCCGGCGACCATCACACTCCGACGTTCCTGGCAGACGACGCCTCGATAGCGGTTGGTATCAGGACGATGAGCCTGGTGATCGTCGACTACCTGTCGCGAGGAGCCGACCGATGAATCGGCGGACGTTCTGGCAAGGCCTCGCCGCCTGCGCCGGAGCGATGCTCGGTGCGCCAGCGGTTGTGGCGGGCACGCCCCAAGGCAGGCGCACGGCCGTGGCGATCGATGGCGATCGCTTCCTGATCAACGGACGGCCCACCTACGCGGGCCGCACCTGGAGAGGGCATCGCATCGAAGGGCTGCTCCTCAACGCGCGGATGGTGCAGGGCATCTACGATGATCTGAACCCGGAGACCCGTGGACAGTGGGCGTATCCCGACACCGGGCGCTGGGATCCCGAGCGCAACACCCGCGAGTTCATCGCCGCCATGCCGGAGTGGCGCCGCCACGGGCTCAACGCCTTTACGCTGAACCTCCAGGGGGGAAGCCCGCAGGGCTATTCGAAGGACCAACCCTGGCACAACTCCGCCTTCAACGTCGACGGCTCGCTTCGTCCGGCATACATGGCGCGGCTGGGCAGGGTGATCGACCGCGCCGACGCCCTCGGTATGGTGGTCATCCTCGGCTACTTCTATTTCGGACAGGACGAGCGGCTCACAGACGAGGCGGCGGTGATCAGCGGGACCCGCACCGCCACCGATTGGATCCTGTCGCACCGCTATACCAACGTGCTCGTCGAGATCGCCAACGAGACCAACGTCCCGCGCTACGAGCACGCCATCCTGACGCCGCCGCGTATCCATGAGCTGCTGACGCTGGTCCGCGGCGCGAGTGCCGATGGCCGGCGTCTTCTGGCGGGGACGAGCTACGGCGGTGGCGGCATTCCGACCCCCTCTGTGGTGGCGGCCTCGGACTTCCTGCTGCTCCATGGCAACGGCGTCGGTGATCCGCCGCGCATTGCCGCGATGGTGGACCAGGCGCGCGCGGTACCGGGGTACCGGGCGATGCCGATTCTTTTCAACGAAGACGACCACTTCGAGTTCGAGAAGCCGATCAACAACTTCGAACAGGCGGTCAGCCGCTACGCCTCCTGGGGGTACTTCGATCCCGGCGAGAGCAACTATCGTGACGGCTACCAGTGCCCGCCGGTCGCCTGGGGGATCAACACCGGCCGAAAGAAGGCATTTTTCTCGCTCGTGCGGGAGATGACCGGCGTATCCTGAGAGCGCCTGCTGCCTGCGCCCCGGGGATTCAGCCATGACCCGAACGTCGCTCCGCGCGCTCACGCTCCTGACCTGTCTCCTGCTGGCAACCCCGGTGATCCGGGGCGGCCAGTCGCCCGCTGATTCACAAGCCACCGAGCACACACCGAAGTTCCGCGTCGGCGTCGACATCGTCCGCATCGACGCGGGGGTCACCGACCGCGACGGCCGCACGGTGCCGAACCTGACCGCGGCCGACTTCGAGGTGCGTCAGGACGGCAAGCTGCAGACCGTGACCTACGCGCAGTTCATGCCGGTCTCCTCCGCGCCCGCGGCGGAGGCTGTCGTCGCCGTCTCCGGATCCCCGGCCGCGGCGCCGGCGCCGGCCAGCGCCATCCCGGTGGTCCAGCCCGAAGAGATCCAGCGCACCCTGGCGATCGTGGTCGACGATCTCGGGCTCTCGTTCGAGAGCTTCCACGGCATGCAGCGTGCGCTCCACGATTTTATCGATCACTCCCTGGCTCCTACCGATCTGGTCGCCGTCGTGCGAACCGGGGGCGCGGGCGGCGGGCTCCAGCCGTTCACCACCGATCGCAGGGTGCTCCACGCCGCCATCGACGAACTTCGCTGGAACGGCCGATCGCGCAACGGCGTCGAGCCGTTCACGGCCGTTAACAGCTGGACGACATTCAGCGGCGGCGGCCCGGCGCCAGGCAGCCCGGGAGCGGCCGCCCCGGGGTCGGGTGCAGGAGAAGCGACGATTGATCCCGCCGATTTCCGCGCGGTCGATCAGCTGCGGTCGTCGATGTCCGCCGCAGGCACGCTGGGGGCGCTCAACCTCGTCATCCGCGGCACCCGCGAACTGCCGGGCCGAAAGGCCGTCATCCTCGTCACCGAGGGCTTCCAGATGCTCGACCGGCTGGACGCTGCTCTGCCGGAGAGCCGCACCAGGACCGCGCTCGACCGCGTCACCGAGCAGGCGACGCGCGCCGGCGTCGTCATCTACACGCTCGACGCTCGAGGGCTGCAGACCGGCGGCCTGCTGGCGTCCGACAACATCAAGAACAGGGCGGGGGAGGGGATCCGTGATTTCAGCGCCGATCGCACGACCTTCCGCCGCGACACGCAGGAAGGCATGGCCTACCTCGCCGAACAGACCGGCGGCTTCGCGGTG
>JBDTOB010000346.1:0-3850 GCA_039933435.1 Acidobacteriota bacterium
GTGGTGGCGAACGCGTCGGTGACGCTCCAGGCCACCAGCCTGTTCGGCCAGCGGCCGGGCGCGACTATCAGTGCCGATGCCAGCGGCGCCTTCCGCTTCGACGGCGTCTTCCTCGGTTCGTTCGTCGTCTCGGCCACCGACCCGGTCTCGGGTCAGGGAGGCTCAGCCGGCGGCTCGGTCATCGCCGATGGACAACAGGTCGAGGCGAACATCAGCCTGTCGGCGTTCGGGAACCTGCAGGGCACGGTCTTCCGCAGCGACGGCAGCACCCCGATCGGCGAGGGTGCCGTGGTGACCGTGCAGTACTGCAGCTTCGACCCGCGCTGCTTCTTGTCGACCCATACCGACGGCGCGGCGCACTACGCCTTCACCTTCCTGCCGCTCGGGCCGTTCACGCTGACGGTCAGGGAGGCCGCGACACGGGGCCTGGCGCAGGCGGCCGGACAGCTCGACGTCAACGGTCAGACGCGTACCCTGAACATCACGCTGCTGCCGCAGGGCACGCTGGCGGTGACGGTGACCGACGCCAACAATGCCGTCATCTCCGGCGCCGCCGTGTCGGTGCATACCGGCAGCGCGCCGCTCGTGGACGACCTTTCGGGAACGACGGGTGTCGATGGCCGCGTCATCATCGAGCGGGTGCTGTCTGCGCAGTACAGCATCACTGCCTCGGCCAACGGTCTGTCCGGCGTGTCGAGCGGGACGCTCGGAGCGGGCGAGGTCCGGCAGGTCACCGTCAAGCTCGAGCCCACGGCGGCCGTGGCCGGCCTGGTGTTCGCGCCGGACGGCGCCACGCCGGCGGTCGGTGCCCGCGTCGATCTCGTCGCGCAGGGGCCGCCGTATTCCAGCTACTCGCAGGTCGTCGGCGCCGACGGGGCCTTCCGCTTCGAGGGTGTCCGGCTGGGCAGCTACGTTGCGCGGGCCTTCGACGCGGCGGGACGGCTGCGCGCGGTTGCCGCCGTTGTCGTCCTGACGACCAACGGGCAGGTCGAGTCTCGCAACCTCACCGAAGTCGGCCTTGGCATCGTGCGCGGCGTCGTCCTCAACCCGGACAGCTCCAGCGCCCAGGGCCTTGGCGTGCAGCTGAGAAGCCTGAATACGACGTTTGGCGGCTTCTTCGGTGCGGTGACCGGCGCCGGCGGCGACTACGAAATCATCGGCGTGCCGGTCGGGCGCGTGGTGGTCAGCACCGGGAACGCGCAGGCGGGCCTGCTCGGCGAGGCGAGCGGGGAAATCGTTCGCGACGGCGAAGAGATTCAGCTCGACGTGCTGCTCCAGAGCAACAGCATTCAGCTCGCCACGACGCTGTCCGACGCCAACGACTCGCCTTTCGGCATCCAGCCGGACGGATCGGTCCTGGGCGGTCTGCGGTACGTGTTCTACGGCGACTTCGGCTCTTTCACAGGCGGCTTCAAGCTGGACCTGACCGCCGGCGGCACGACCGTCCCGTTCACCGGACAGAGCTTCGGCACCTTTGAAGACAATCGCCAGGAGATCGCGATCCGTCAGCCCGGCGTGCTCGGGCTCGACGTGACGCGCAAGGTGTTCGTTCCGAGAGGCGGCTACTTCGCGCGCTACCTCGAGCGGCTCTCCAACCCGTCCGCGGCGCCGATCACCGTGGACGTCCGGGTGACCAGCCACCTGGGCGGCTACAGCACGGCGCAGCGGGTCGTGGCCAGCTCCGACGGCAACGCCCAGATGAACGTCACCGGCACCGAGACGTCCGACAAGTGGGTGACGCTCGACGACAGCACCGACGGGGATCCCTACTGGGAGGGAACGGCGACGCCAGTGGCGCTGGTGTTCGATGGCAGCGGGGCGCCAGTTCGGGCGCTGACCGGCGGCTTCTCCAGCGCCTTGACCGCACAGTATGCCTGGCGCGTGACCGTGCCGGCCGGCGGCGTCGTGACCCTGATGCACTTCGGCGCTCAGCAGACCAGTCAGGCGGCGGCGCGGGCCATCGCCGAGCGGCTGGTGCAGCTGCCGCCGGAGGCGCTGTCGGGCCTGAGCGTGGAGGAGATCGCGTCGATCCAGAACTTTGCCGTGCCGGCCGACGGGCTGAGCGCGCTGCCGCCGCTGCCAGGCACGGAGGGGCGGATCTCCGGGCGCGTGCTCGAAGGCGACGGCGTTACACCGGTGGGCTCGGCGCAGGTGGATTTCCGTAGCGGCAACCTGTTCTTCGGGCGCCGCCAGTACGTCTACACCGATACCAGCGGCGCGTTTACGCTGCAGGGATCGCTGGCCGACCACCGCGCCCTGGCGATCGACAGCTATACCCTGACGGCGCAGCACGGGGTGACGTCGATCAGCTCGCCGATCGTTCCCGGCACCTTTGCCGGCGGCGATACGCAGTCGGTCCAGGACGTGGTCTTCACCAATGCCGCGATCGTGCGCGGCACGGTGACGACCTTTGCGGGCGCCCCGGCGGTCGGCGGCACCGTCAGCCTCTATCGCGGCAACCCCTACTTCAGCCGCAGCGTCAACGTCGACGGCACCGGTGCGTTCCGCTTCGTCGGCGTCCCGGCCGGGACGCTGACGATTACCGCGCAGCGAAGCGTGCCGAGAGGAACCGGTATTTCGAGCACGCCGGCTGCCCTCACCGTGACGGGTGGAACGGTGATCGACGTGCCGCTGGTGCTCGAGCCCACCGGCACGCTGAATGTGACCGTGCTGACGGCCGCGGGCGCGGCGGTCGGCCAGGCCAACGTCTACTTTTATCGCGACGACTCGAACGTCTACCGCGATGGCAACACCGACACCTCGGGGCACCTGTCGTCGCTCGACATGCCCCTCGGCCACTACCGCATCGTCACCGGCGATCCGGTCAACGGCGTGCAGATCGTGCAGATGTTCGACATCGCCGCCGGCGTGACGACGAACGTCGAGATGCGCCTCGTGGCTGTCGGGACCCTGCAGGTCCAGGTGAATCGGGCCAACGGCCAGCCGGCGTCCGCCAACGTCCGGATTCAGGAGACTCAGTACGGCTTCGCGCGCAACGTCGCCACCAGCGCGGCGGGTGCGGTGGCGTTCGCCGGTGTGCCCCAGAGCACCTACACCGTCGAGGCGTCCTCGACGGCCACTGACAACAATGGCATCGGCGCCTCCACCGGGCCCGTGGCCGTCACGGTCGGCGTCGACACGACGCCCCTGACGCTGACCCTGCCGGCGTTCGGCTCGGTCACCGGCATCCTGCGCTACGCCGGCGGCGCTCCGGTCACCAACAGCTACTACCAGAACATCCAGTTGATCGGCCCCGGCTACCAGGGGCAGGCCTACCTGTACTCGGACGGTCACTACTCCTTCGACGGTGTCCCGGCGGGCGTCGCGCTGACGCTCAGGGGCTGGCACCCGGGGCGCTACGCTTACAATTCCGACGCCATCGTCGCGGAGCAGTCCGGCCTGATCATTGCCACCGACGGCGAGACCCTGACGCGGGACCTGACGCTGCCGCCGATCGTCACCCTGCGCGTCAGCGTGCTGCGCGCCGACGGCACGCCGTTCCCCGGCATCCAGATCCAGTCGAAGGAGACCTTCCGGCCCTACTTCCAGTACCGGGGCGCGACCAGTGCGTCCGGCCAGCTGGACATCCAGGGCGTCGAAGGCGTGGTCACGATCCGCGCGATCGATCCAAACACTGGCATTGCGCTGCAGGATCTCGAGATCGACACGACGACCTTCACCGAGGGGGCGCTGGTCCCGGTGACCGTGCAGATCACGGCGATCAGCGGTTCCGTGCAGGGACACGTCTATGCCGCCGACGGCGTGACGCCGATCGAGGGGGCCTACGTCCAGGCGCTGAACGCGGCGGACCGGGCCTACATGGGCTACCGCTACACGGACGCCGCCGGTG
>JBDTOB010000347.1:0-3846 GCA_039933435.1 Acidobacteriota bacterium
ATTGCTACCGTGCGTGCCGGAGACCCCCATGCGCAGACGCCTGATCGTGTTCGTCGCCAGTGTCCTCGCCGCGTCAGCGGCGCTCGTCTCGGCTCCCCGGCCGCAACCACTGGAGCGGCCGTTTCTCACCGCGGAGCTGATCTTTCCGCTCGAGCACTGGCACAACCATGCCTCGATGGTCGTCGAGCTTCCGGGCGGCGACCTCCTGACCTGCTGGTTCCACGGCTCCGGGGAGCGCACCGCGGACGACGTGGTGATTCGCGGCGCGAGGCTGAAGAAAGGGGCGCGCGCCTGGAGCGAGCCGTTCCTGCTGGCCGACACGCCCGGCTATCCCGACACCAACGCCACGATGTTCGTCGATCCGCAGCACCGGCTGTGGCTGCTGTGGCCGACGATCCTGGCCAACGAGTGGCACACCGCGCTGATGAAGTACAAGATCGCATCGCGCTACGCGGGGCCCGGCGCGCCGACGTGGGACACGAGCGACGTCCTGCACGTCACCCCCGGCGACGAGTTCGCCGAGACCGTCAACCGCGAGGCGGATCGGCTGCTGGCCGCCGGTCCCGGTACCGACCAGGCCCGGAAATACGTCGCCGAGCTCAAAGCCCACGCCGCCGACAAGCTATACCGACGCCTCGGCTGGATGACCCGCGCCCATCCCTACGTCCTCGACGGCACCCGCCTCATCGTCCCGCTCTACTCCGACGGCTTCAGCTTCTCGCTGATGGCGATCACCGACGACTGGGGCAAGACCTGGAAGACCAGCACGCCGCTGGTCGGCCTCGGCAACATCCAGCCGTCCCTGGCGCGGAAGAAGGACGGCACGCTGGTGGCGTACATGCGGGACAACGGGCCGGCGCCGAAGCGGCTGATGATCAGCCGCTCCACCGATCGGGGGGAGACCTGGAGTCCGGTCGAAGATACCGACCTGCCGAACCCCGGCGCCGGCGCCGAAGTGCTGGTGCTCAAGGACGGCAACTGGGCGCTCATCTACAATGATCTCGAGCGCGGCCGCTACAGCCTGGCGGTGTCGCTCTCCGAAGACGAGGGGCGCACCTGGCGCTGGACGCGCCATCTCGAGCGCGATCCCGACTCGACAGACGAACAGCGGCTGGGCCAGTATCATTACCCGTCGCTGATGCAGGCCGCCGACGGCACGCTGCACGCCACCTACAGCTACTTCGCGCCCGTGGCCTCAGTCACGCCGGACGCCGAGAAGCGGCTGCCGCGTAAGGCCATCAAGCACGCCCACTTCAACGAGGCGTGGATCAAGGGGTCGTAGTGCTCGATCATCTGCAGCCACGGAAGATCCGGGTCGGGGTTCTCGACTTCGGGGACGGACGGCAATTTCTCCAGACACCGCTCGAGCCGATCAACCGGCAGTTCCGCGAGCAGCTGGTGCGGCGGCTCGAGGCCGGCGGCTTCGACGTCGTCCCTGGAGACGACGTCATCTGGCAGAACGACATCGCCGTCCGCAACGGCCGCCTGATGGCCGCCTCCGGCGTCGACGTCGTCCTCTTCAACTTCTCGGTCTGGGCCTGGCCACAGTTCGCGCGGATGGCGGCGCAGTTCTGCCCCCAGCCGATCGTGATGTTCTCGAACGTCAACCCCCAATACCCGGGACTGGTCGGCATGCTCGCCAACTCCGGCTCGCTCGACCAGGCCGGCATTCCTTTCACCAAGAGCTTCGGCGACATCGAAGACGACGAGGTGTTCGCGCGGCTGCGCTCGAAGATCGTGGCGGTCGCCGCGGCGCGGCGGCTGCGGGGGCTCACCTACTGCCTGATCGGCGGACGCTCGCTGGGCATCGACACCACCGTGATCGACCCGGCACAGTGGATCAAGCAGTTCGGGATCGACGTCGATCACGTGGACCAGCTCGAGCTGGTCCGGCGGGCGGAAGCGGAGCTGGCCTCGGGCACGCGGGTCGCGCCGGCGCTGGCCTACCTCAAGACCACTGTCGGCAAGATCCACTGGACGGCTCCGGACGCCGCCTTCCGGCTGACCGAGGACCTGCTCCGCCGTCAGCTCGGCCTCTACTACGCCGCCCTCGACCTGATCGACGAGTTCAAGTACGACTTCTGCGGCATCAAGGGGCAGCGCGAGCTCACCGAGCATTTCGCCACCGCCGACGTCGCCGAGGCGTTCCTCAACGACCCCTACGGCCCCGATGGCAGCGCCAAGCCATCGATCGTCTGCGCCACGGAAGCGGACTCGGACGCGGCGCTGACGATGCAGATTTTCAAGCATCTGAGCGGCACGCCGGTGCTGTTCGCGGATGTCCGGCACTACCACCAGGATCTGGGCGTCTGGGACCTCTGTAACAGCGGCGAGCACGCCACCTGGTTCGCGGCGCGGAGCAGCGACCCCGCGGTCAACCTCGCGAAGACCGAGTTCCGCCCGCAGGGATTCTACTTCCCCGCCGGCGGGGCGGCGGTGTACCACATCGCCGCGCCCGGCCGGGTCACGCTGGCGCGCCTCACCCGCCACGACGGCCGCTACCTGATGACCATCGTCCCCGCCGAGTTCGTGGACTTCGTCTCCCGCAATCACGAGATTGCCGCCATCAGCCAGGACAACTGGCCGCACGCGTTCGCCCGCTTCGACTGCACCGTGGAATCGTTCATCGAGCATTTCCACTGCAACCACATCCACGGGGTCTACGGCGACTGGGTCGCCGAGCTCGAGCAGCTCTGCGGCGTGCTCGACATCGACTGCCGGATCCTGGGCTGACGGCGCATGCGCACCTGCACCATCGGCCTCGACTTCGGCACTGAATCGGTACGCGCGCTGCTGGTGGACGTCGCCTCGGGTGAGACACTGGCGACGGCGGTCGAGCGCTACCACGACGGCGTCATCGACGAGCGGCTACCGGGCGCGCGCGGACGGCTTCCCCCCGACTGGGCGCTGCAGAACCCGGCCGATTGGCTGACCGGGCTCGAGGCCACGGTCGCCCGGGTGCTGACCCAGTCCCGGGTCGATTGCGACGCGGTCGCCGGCATCGGCATCGACTTCACGTCCTGCACGGTGCTGCCGACCACCGCCGACAGCACGCCGCTCTGCGACATCGACGCCTGGCGGACCCAGCCCCACGCCTGGCCGAAGCTGTGGAAGCATCACGGCGCGCAGCGGCAGGCGGATCGCATCACCGAGGTGGCGGCCGGGCGCCAGGAGCGATGGCTGCCGCGCTACGGCGGCCGCATCTCGTCCGAGTGGATGCTGCCGAAGGCGCTCGAGATCATGGACGAGGCGCCAGAGGTCTACGCCGCCGCCGAGCGCTTTCTCGAAGGCGGCGACTGGGTGGTGTGGCGGCTGACGGGCGTGCTGGCGAGAAACGCCTGCGCCGCCGGCTACAAGGGCAACTGGCACAAGCAGGACGGACACCCGCGGCGCGACTACCTCGCCGCGGTGCGGCCTGGGTTCGAGACGTTCTACGCCTCCCGCGCGGCGGCGCCGGTCGTGCCCCCTGGCACCCTCGTGGGCACGCTGACCCCCGAGTGGGCGGCGCGGCTCGGGCTCCGGCGCGGCGTCGCGGTCGCGGCGCCGATCATCGACGCCCATGCCGCTGTCCTCGGCAGCGGCGTGGCCGCCCCCGGGACGTTCGTGATGATGATGGGCACGTCAACCTGCCAGCTGCTGATGGCGGACATCGAACGGCCGGTCGAAGGCATGGCCGGGGTCGTCGAAGACGGCATCGTCCCGGGATATTTCGCCTACGAGTCGGGGCAGGCCGCGGTCGGGGACGTCTTCGCGTGGTTCGCGCATCACGGCGTGCCGCCGGCGTACCACGCCGCCGCCGAGAAGCGCGGCGTGTCGATCCAGGACCTGCTGACGCTGAAGGCCGAG
>JBDTOB010000348.1:0-3842 GCA_039933435.1 Acidobacteriota bacterium
GAGTGCGAGCAGGCGGGTGTGCCGCGGCTGGGCGGCGGGCGCGGCGCTCGGCGCGGCGCTGCTGATGGGCCCCGGGGTGGCGGCGCAGCAGCCGCTGCCGGAGCCCCCCGCGGGCTTCGTGCCGGCCGGCGACCTGCCGGCGCGCGAGGAGCTGCCGGCGGCGCCGCTGGTGATCGGCGCCTACGCGGTCGCGTGGGTGCTGGTCTTCGGGTATCTCTGGTCGATCTGGCAGCGCCTCGGCCGGGTGGAGCGCGAGCTCGCGGAGGTCAGCCGCAGGATCGAGGCGGGCGGCCGGCGGTGAACTTCTCCAACATGACGTCGGCGCATTTCATCTTCATCCCCTCGGTGCTGCTGGTCGGGGTGGTGATTGGATGGATTCTCGGGTCCCGCGCCGCCCAGGACGCCTTTGCCGCGGAGCTGAGGCGCCGCGAAGAGCGCGCGCAGCGCAAGGGCAGTGGCGGCCCCGGAAACCCTACCGCCCGATAGCCAGCCGCGCGGCGAGGCTGGGGTGCAGCCCCGCCTCCAGGATCCGGCGCTGCGCATCCGGCACCGGATAGGGGACGCGCCGCAGCCGCAGCGTCTGCCGGCCGGCGTCATACACCCCGAAGGCCGCTCTCGGGTCGCCGTCGCGGGGCTGGCCGACCGATCCGGGATTCACCAGATAGCGCCGCCCCTTCCGGACGCTCACCACGCTGTCGTCGGCCGGCTCCGGCGCCATCCCCCTCACCTCCCCGGTCCCGTCCACGCTGTCCACGAACACCGCCGGCAGATGGGTGTGCCCGAACAGGCAGACGCGCCGGGTCGAAGTGTCCAGCGCGCGCGCCGCGTCTCCCTCGTCGAAGATGTAGTGATCCTCGTCGAACGGCGCGCCGTGGCAGATCTCGACGAGATCGTCCACGGCCGCCGGTCCCGCCGGCAGCTCCCGCAGATAGGCCAGATTGGCAGGCGTCAGCGCCGCCATCGTCCAGTGTGCCGCCGTGCGGGCGACGACGTTGAACGAACTGCCGTCGTCTATCCCGCAGGCCGCCTTGTCGTGGTTGCCGCGGATGACCAGCAGCGGGTCGAGTCCGCGAATGCGCTCGATGACGGCGTTCGGCTCGGCGCCGTAGCCGACGAGATCGCCGAGGACGACGGCGCGGTCCCATGCGTCTGGGAGCGCGGCGGCGAGCACGCTTTCGAGCGCGTCGATGTTGGCGTGGACGTCGGAGAGGATCAGGTAGCGCATGGCGGTCGGGCCGGCCCCGTCTATCCGAGCGCCTCGACGATGCGTTCCGCGACTTCGTCGGGGGGGGCGCCCACGGCGTCGATGCGCAGCCGGGCGCCGGCATAGGCGGCGCGACGCACCGCGTAGAGGCGCTCGAGCTGGGCGCGGTCGGCGGCGAGCGGCCGGCGGCCGTCGGCGGGGATGCGCGCGAGGATCTCCTCGAAGGGCACGTCGAGCCAGATCGAGAGGCCGTCCATGTTGATGGCCGCCTGGTTCTCAGGGTCCATGAAGGTGCCGCCGCCGGTGGCGACCACCAGGTGGCGCAGCGGCAGCAGCAGCCGCAGGATCTCCCGCTCGAGGGTGCGGAAGTAGGGCTCGCCGCTGCGCGCGAAGATCTCCGCCACGGTGCGCCGCTCGCGGGCTTCGATCAGCTCGTCGATGTCGTCGGCGCGCCAGCCGAGCCGCGCCGCGACGGCGCGCGCCACGGTGGTCTTGCCGGCGGCCATGAAGCCGACGAGGTAAATCTTATCGGCCGTCACCGGTCAGGCGGGCAAGCTCGGCGAAGAAGCCGGGGTAGGACACGTCCACCGATGACGCGCCGAGGATGGTGGTGGGCGACGAGGCGCGAGTGGCGGCGACGGCAAAGGCCATCGCCAGGCGGTGGTCGCCGGCGGCATCGACCGTCCCGCCGGTCAACGGCCGCGCCTCGAGCGTGAAGCCGTCCTCATATTCCTCGACCCCGGCGCCCATGGCGCGGAAGCCGGCGGCCAGCGCCGAGATGCGGTCGCTCTCCTTGACCCGCAGCTCGGCGGCGCCGCGGACGGTGAGCGTCTGGCCCGCGGGCATCATTGCCGCCAGCGCCGCCAGCGCCGGGATTTCGTCGATGACCGCGGGCACATCCGCCGGGCTGACGGTGAAGCTGCGGCTGGCGGCGGCCGAGAAGCGCAGCGTGCCGACCGGCTCCCCGGCGCGCTCGATCTCGATCGAGCGCGACACCGCGACGCCGGCGCGCTCGAAGATCTCGAGGACCGCGGTGCGCGACGGGTTGAGGCCGACCCCCTCGACTTCGATGGTCGAGCCGGGGGTGCCGCCGGCCAGCGCCGCCCAGAAGGCGGAGCCGGAAATGTCGCCGGGCACGGTGAGGCGGCGGGGCGCGAGCCGCTGGCCGCCGTCGATCTCGATGGCCGCGCCGTCCGTGATCACCTGGACGCCGAACTCGGCGAAGGCCCGCTCGGTGTGATCGCGGGTCGGGACCGGCTCGATCACCCGGGTCCGGCCCGAGGCGTGCAGGCCGGCGAGGAGCACGCCGCTCTTGACCTGGGCGCTGGGGACGGCCGGCTCGTGGACGATGCCCTGGAGGCCGCCGCCGCTGATGGTCAGCGGCGCGCGGCCGTCCCGGGCGTCGATGCGCGCCCCCATCCGGGCCAGCGGCTCGATGATGCGGCGCATCGGCCGCCGCTGCAGTGACTCGTCGCCGCCGATGGTGGTGGTGAAGGCGTGCCCGGCGAGGATGCCGGACATCAGCCGCAGGGTGGTGCCGGAATTGACCGCGTCGAGCGCCGCGCGCGGCGCCTGCAGGCCGCCGAGGCCGCGCCCCGCGATCGCCAGCGCCGCCGGCCCGGTGGGACGAATGGCGACGCCGAGCGCCCGCAGGCACGCCAGGGTCGCGGCGCAGTCCGCCCCGGAGGAGTAGCCGTCGATGGTGGACTCGCCGTCGGCCAGCGCCGCCATCAGCGCGTAGCGATGCGAGATCGACTTGTCGCCGGGCACACGGACGCGGCCGGAGGCGCGGGGGGAGGGCTGCACGGTGTGCGTGTCGACGGGCGCGCGGAGCATGTCCGCACTATAGCATTCGCACTCGCGGCGGGATCCGGTTTAGTATGTAGCAGACTCGCGTGCCTTCACCGTGTGCATACCGTTGCTCGTGCGCGCCCGGCCCACTTGGCGCTGGCGACCGCGTGTCTCCATGCTGACCCGGGGCGGCACGGTCCGGCTGCAGATCCACAGCCACTTCGAGATGGTCGATCTGGTGCAGGTCGTCAGCGACCGCATCGGCCACCTCGCGGGCATGGACGAGGACAGCGTCCACTGGATTGGCGTCGCGGTGCGAGAGTCGGTGATCAACGCCATCAAGCACGGCAATCGCGGCGATGCCCTGAAGCTGGTCACGATCGAGTTCGATCTCACCCCCGCGGCGTCCCCCCGAGAACTGGTGGTGCGGGTGGTGGACGAAGGCGAGGGCTTCGAGCCGCAGGCGGTCGCCGATCCGCTGGCCCCGGAGAACATCCTCAAGTCCAGCGGCCGGGGCATCTTCTTCATGCGCAGCTTCATGGACGACGTCACGCTCGAGCGCGGCGCCGAGGGGGGCATGGAAGTCCGGATGGTCAAGCGCCTGGTGGCCGATGCCTGAGTCGATTCCCCCGATCTTCCTGGCCACGGCGATCGAGTCGGTGATTCGCGCGGGACAAATCCAGATCGCCCGCTTCGGCGGCGCCATGCGCGTCGACAAGAAGGGGGCCATCGACCTGGTCACCGAGATCGATCTCGAAGTCGAGCGCGGCTTCCGCGCGCTGGTCGCCGAGCGCTTTCCCGATCACGTCGTTCTCGGCGAGGAGTTCTCCGGCCAGGCCGAGCTCGA
>JBDTOB010000349.1:0-3835 GCA_039933435.1 Acidobacteriota bacterium
ACGCAGGGTGACGGCGGCGCCTCAGTCTGCGCCCGAGCGCGTCGCCTCGAGGAATGCGAGCAGGTCTGACAGCTCCTGCCGGGTGAGCTGCTGATCGAAGCCCTCCGGCATCAGCGACACCGTCCCGGGCTGGATCTCGGCGAGGTCCCGGCGGGCGATCCGCGTCTCCTCCCCCTGCGCCGTGACCAGGACGATCTCTTCCGGGGACTCGCTGCGGAGCACCCCGCCGCGGACCTCTCCCGAGCGGGTCCTGACGGTGACCGGCTCGTAGCCGCGGGCGAAGCTGGCGCTCGGAAAGACGATCGCTTCGAGCAGGTCGCGCTCGCTCCTGACCTGGCCGATGCGCGTCAGGTCGGGTCCGATGGTGCCGCCCATATAGCCAATGGCATGGCAGGACGAACAGGCCGCGCGTGAGCCGTTGAACACGGACTGGCCCCTGGCGACATCACCCCCCTGGACCGTGCGCATCAGCGCTTCGAGACGCCGCACCTTGTCGGCTGAATCAAGGACAGGTGCGGCAAGCAGCGCCTCGCCCTCCTCCCGTACCGTCTCGGGGTATGTCGCCAGCACCGGACGCAGCAGCTCGGCGCGGACGCTCGACCGGCTCTTCGCCCGCCGCAGCGCGGCCAGCAGCGCCAGCCCCGCGGTCTCATCGTCGCCACTTGCAAACGCGCGGACCAGTCGCGGAAGCTCGAGCGGCCCCGCGGTCTCGAGTGCGGGGGCGAGCGCCGCGAGTCGCGCCGGGTCGAGGCCGGCCTTTTCGAGCACACCGGCAGACGCCGAGCGAACCCGGGCGGGTTGGGCAGGCGCGAGGCTGGACCGCAGCAGCTCGAACACATCCTGATCGACCGCGGCCTTGCCATGACGAACCGCGGCGAGCGCATCCAACCGGGTCTCGATCGATCGGGCGCGGTCGCGGGCGAGAGCGAGCAGCGCCTGGTTCAGGCGCGGGGCGGCGGCGTCCGATGCCGGCACCGCCCGGACCACCGGCAGGGCCTGCGCCACGACATCGTCATCGCCTGACTGCAGCGTTCCGAGCAGCGCGGCGGTCCAGGCGTCGGGAAGCTGCTTGAGGCGGGCCCGGCCGACGGCCGCCATGGTCCGCAGCGCCGCCAGCTGATCCTCCTTCGACGCGGCAGCCTCGAGCGCACCTGCGAGGAGCCGCTGGATGGCGGGATCGGCGCCGAACTGGACAAGCTTGAGGTGCAGATCCTGGCGCGCTCCTCCGCCGGCGTCCCGCGCGGCGAGGTGCTGTGCAAAGTATCCGGCGAGCGATCCACCCCATTCGGGATGACCGCCGGCAATCCACCAGGCCGTTTGTTTCAGCTCCGCATCGGCGGAGTCGAGCAGCGGCACGATCTGATCCGGCTTCAGCGTCCCCGCATCCATCTGATCGAGGGCGATGAGCGCGGCGCGCCTGGCATGTGGGGATGCCGCCTGCAGGCCGGAGGTCTCGGTCGCGGCGGGAGTGTTGATTTCGATCAGCGCGTAGATGAGAGAGTGCTCCAGAAAGCGATCGACCGGGGCGGCGGCTGCGGTGAGGAGGTCGGGGACGGCGCGTGGGTCGCCGATGCGGCCGAGCGCTTCCGCGGCGGCGCGCTGCACCGCGGCATTTTCAGACGTCAGCGCCAGCCTCAGCTGCGCCACGGCACCAGGATCGCGCCAGAGGCCGGCGGCGTGCATGGCGGCCTGCCTGACGCTGTCGTCGCGGTCATCCAGGCCCGGACGGACGGCCTCCCGGGCGCGTTGGCCGTCGATGCGGGTGAGCGCCCAGACCGCGTGACGGCGGGCCTCCACCGGGGCCGACTGCCGAAGCGATCCCTCGAGTGCCGGGATCGACGCCTCGCCGCGTCGGCCAAGCTCACGCACGGCGCGGTTCCTCACCGCAGGCCGGCTGTCGCCGAGCAGTCCAGCCATGTCGACGGCGGACATCGTGGTCCACCCGAGCTGACGTCCGCGCGGATCGGCGACCGTCGTGGCGCCAGCTTTGCGGACGCGGTAGATGCCCCCCAGCACTTCCGGTTTTGCCAGCTGGGACGTCGGGCAGCAGAGCTTGTACCAGGGGCCGGTGTCGATCACCAGCAGGCTGCCGTCGGCGTCCTCGAGGACATCGGTCGGGTGGAAATCCCGATTGTCCGACACCAGGAAATCGCTGTCTCGGGCCGTGAACGTGGCGCCGTTCGGCTCGAGCACGTGCCGGGTGACCTTGCGCAGGTTGAACATCGCGGCGAAGAAGTTGTCGCGAAAGTCGCCGCCGAACTGCGCCGACACGTAGCGGGTCAAGCCGGCCGGCACCGCCGGACCGAGCTGGTCGAGGACCGGCATCAGCTCGCCGGTCCGCTTGTGGCCATCGATCACCGCGTGCGGCTTGCCGAAGACGCCGCCGTAGACGGCATGGACGAGACCGTCGCGCAGACCGGCCGCCGGGTGCTGGAGAAAGGTCGCGGTCAGGATCGGTTCCCCGGCCGCGGTGAAGGCGACATCGACCGGATTGTCCATGCCGCCGGTCATCACCACCTCGATACGGGGATCGCCGGGGCGGCGGCGGAAGACGTGCGAGGCGCGGGTGACCAGCGGCGGCTGTCCGGGCCGGTCGTAAGTCTGCTCGGCGAACGCCCCCTTGGTCCAGTAGATCCATCCGTCCGGCCCGGGATACGGCCCGTGCAGATCGTTGGCGCACCCGGTCAGGGTTTTCCCCTGGAACCACTCTTCGCGGCGGTCAGCGACGCCGTCGCCGTCGGTGTCCGTCAGCTTCCAGATGCTCGGCGGCGCGGCGACGTAGAGCGAGCCGTCGAGCCACATCGCCCCTTCCGGAAACATCATCCGATCGGCGAAGACGACGCTCTTGTCGAACCGGCCGTCGCCGTCGCTGTCTTCGAGCCGGACGATGCGGTGCGGCCGCTCCGCCAGCTGCGTGTCCACCTTGTCGTTCGAGCCGGACGAGTCGGCGACGTAGAGACGGCCCTCCTCGTCGAAGTCGGCGACGATCGGTCGATTGACGAGCGGCGGGCCGGCGACCAGCTCCACGGTGAAGCCTGGAGGAACCGTCAGACCTGGAGGCGCTGCCGCCGGCTGCGCCTGCGGCGCGGCGAGCGATGCGAGGGCAACGGCGATGAACGCGGTCAACAGGGAGAACGCTTTCGCGGTGCGCATCTCGGGCCTCTGAGAAGAAAGGCTGGAAGCTGGATGCCGGCTACGACGGCGGTGCGGCGGGGCTGAGCTCGCGCGCGTTGCCTGCCGCGGCGGCGGAGGTGTCCACGACCTTCGACCCGAACAGCGTCCGCGACAGCACCTGCCAGACGATGCTCTGCTTGGTCAGGGCGATGCGGGCGACGTCGCCGACGTGGCGCGCCATGTAGCCGGGACGCAGGAAGAAGCGCCGCTTGGCGCGGTTGATGGCGGCCATCACCAGCCGCTCGTCGAGGCCGTTGCCCTGGAGCATGTAGTACGAGTACTCCATCTTCGCCCAGTCGTCGCGGGCGGCTTCCGGCAGCAGCGAGTCGCGCACGCACTTCTCGAACAGCGCCGTGCCCGGGTAGGGGACCGCCGGGTAGAAGTTGGCGAAGTCCGGATCCAGCCGAATCGCGTAATCGATGGTGTGATCCATCGTCTCCGGGGTCTCGCCGGGGTAGCCGAAGATGAAGAAGGCGAACGAGCGGATCCCCGCCGCCCGCATGTTGCGGAACGCCGCCTGGATCTTCTCCCGCTCGAGCCGCTTGACCATGTCCTTGCGCACTTCGTCGGACTCCGACTCGATGCCGAGCGCCAGCATCCAGCAGCCGGCGCGCTTGAGCCGGTGCACGAACGCCGGATCGGTGAGGTTGTCGGCGCGGGC
>JBDTOB010000350.1:0-3826 GCA_039933435.1 Acidobacteriota bacterium
GAGCCATGGCGCTCGACCGTCCGCCAGCACTCGTCGTAGGACGCGGTGACGATGGTGGCGCCGAGCCGCTCGATGGCGGCGAGTTTGGTCTGCGGGGCGGTGTCCATCACCATGACGCGGCAGGCGGCGCCGGCGAGCCGCGCCGCGAGCGCCACCCCCTGGGCGGCATTGCCGGCGCTGACCGTCCAGACGCCGCCCGCCAGCGCTTCAGGGGAGAGGCGCCCGACGGCGTTCTGGGCGCCGCGAATCTTGAAGGAGCCGATCGGTTGCAGCGTTTCGAGCTTGAGAAAGATGTCCGGGCCCGGGCCGCTGCTGCCGGGGGGATCGAGCCGGACGAGTGGCGTCCGAATCGCGGCACGGTAGACCGTCGCGGCGGCGTCGCGGATCGTTTCGAGGGAAATACGTCTGGTGGTCACGGGATCTGGAGGGCGGACACACCGGCGATCCTATGCCGCCCGCCTGGCGGGGTCAACGACGCGGGGCCGGCCTGGAGCGGCGGATGACGTAGACTACGCCCGGCCGGCGCTTGCCCGGCGGCGCGCCCGGCGGCCCGGCCGCGTCACTCGATCGAGGAGGTGTCATGTCTGCGCCAGTCAATCGTCGCGAGTTCGTCGCCACCGCCGCTGCCGGGCTTGCCGCCGCCGCGGCGCCCGCCTTCGCCCAGGCACCGGCGGTGGCGGCGCGCCGCAGCCGGCCGGTGGTCATCTCCTCGGCCAACGGCCATCGCTTCAAGAACGGCGGCAGCCAGACCTGCGTCGAGACCGCCTTCGCGAGGATGACGGCCGGCGGCGACGTGCTCGACGCGCTGATCGCCGGAGTCAACATCGTCGAGCTCGATCCGGAAGAGAGCAGCGTCGGCTATGGCGGGCTGCCGAACGCCGACGGCGTGGTGCAGCTCGACGCCTGCTGCATGCACGGCCCGAAGAAGCGCGCCGGCGGGGTGGCGGCGATCGAGGGCGTGCGGACGCCGTCGCAGGTGGCGCGGGCGGTGATGAACGAGACCGATCATCACCTGCTGGTCGGACAGGGCGCCCGTGAGTTCGCGCGCAACCTCGGCTTCAAGATCGAGGACGACCTCAACACGGAGAAATCCCGGGCGGCGTGGTTGCGCTGGAAGCGGGAAACCGACGCACTTCACTACCTCGATCCGGAGAAGCGCCGCGAAGCCACCCGCGCCATCGAGCGCCGCATGATGGCCGACGGGACCATCGATCCGGTGCACTTCTACGGCACCATCAACTGCGACGGCGTCAACGCCGCCGGCGATGTCTGCGGCGTGACGACGACGAGCGGGATGGCCTTCAAGATCCCGGGCCGGGTGGGAGACTCGCCGATTCTGGGTGCCGGGCTCTACGTCGACAACGACGCCGGCGCCGCCGGTTCGACCGGCCGCGGCGAGGCCAATCTCTACAGCCTGTGCTCGTTCCTGGTGGTCGAGGAGCTGCGGCGCGGCGCGCATCCGAAGGACGCGGGGATGGCGGCGCTGAAGCGGATCCGGAGCCAGACGGTCGAGCGGCGGCTGCGCAACGATCGCGGCGAGCCCAATTTCGGGATCGAGTTCTACGTGCTGACCAAGGCCGGCGAGCACGCCGGCGTGACGATGTATGCGGGAGCGGGCGACGGCAAATATGCCTGTTGCGACGACAACGGCCCGCGGCTGGTGGCGCTCGAGGCGCTGCTCGAGGGCGCTCCGTGACCGAGGCAGCGGCGGCGCGCCGGCGGCGCCTGGCGTGGCGGACGGCCGCGATGGTGTTCGCGATCGCCGGGGCCGCGCTCGCCGCGGCGCCCGGCGACTACCGGACCTGGTCCGCCTACGGCGGCGGGCCGGAGCAGATCCGCTATTCCAGCCTGCAGCAGATCACCCGGGCCAACGTCAGCCGTCTCCAGGTGGCCTGGACTTACGATACCGGCGAGAAGGGGACGCTGCAGACCCAGCCGGTGGTGGTACGGGACGTGTTGTTCGGGTATACGCCGACCCACAAGGCGTTCGCGATCCGCGCCGATACCGGCGCGCACCTCTGGACGTTCGATTCCGGCATCTCCGAGACCGGCGCCAACCGCGGGGTGATGTACTGGGAGCACGGCGCGGACCGCCGCGTCTTTGCCGCGGTGGGCAACTACGTCTATGCGCTGGCCGCCGGGACCGGGCGGCCGATCGAGTCGTTCGGCGACCACGGCCGCATCGACCTGCGGCGCGATCTGGGACGCGACCCGGCGTCCCAGGGCGTGCGACTGACATCGCCGGGCGTCGTCTACCGCGATCTGCTGATTCTCGGCGGCCGCGTCGGCGAGGGGCTGCCGACGTCCCCGGGGCACGTCCGGGCCTACGACGTGCGCAGCGGCGCGCTGCGCTGGATCTTTCACACCATTCCGCATCCGGGAGAGTTCGGCCGGGAGACGTGGCCGGCCGAGGCCTGGCACTACGGCGGTGCCGCCAACAGCTGGCCCGGCATGGCGCTCGACGAACGCCGCGGCGTGATCTACGTGCCCACCGGATCGGCGGCCAGCGACTTCTACGGCGCCGACCGCATCGGCGACAACCTGTTCGCCAATTCCCTGCTGGCGCTCGACGCCGCGACCGGCAAGCGGCTGTGGCATTTCCAGTTCGTCCACCACGACCTCTGGGATCGCGATCTGCCGGCGCCGCCGAGCCTGGTGACCGTTCGCCGCAACGGCCGGACCGTCGAGGCGGTCGCGCAAGCCACCAAGCACGGCTACGTCTTCCTGTTCGACCGCACCACCGGTCAACCCCTGTTCCCGATCGAGGAGCGGGCATTTCCGGCGAGCGCGCTGCCCGGGGAGACGGCGTCGCCGACGCAGCCGCTGCCGGTGGCGCCGCGCCCGTTCGCCCGTCAGCGGCTGACGGAAGACACGCTCACGACCCGGACGCCGGCGGTGCATCAATGGGCGCTCGAGCAGTTCCGGACCTTCCGCAGCGAGGGGCAGTTCGTGCCCTTTGGCGTCGATCGCCCGACCGTCGTCTTTCCCGGGTTCGACGGCGGGGCGGAGTGGGGCGGGCAGGCCTTCGATCCGCAGACCGGCCTCTACTACGTCAATGCCAACGATCTCGCGTGGACCGGCCAGATGGCGCCGAATACCGGGGGACAGAGCGGCGCGGCGCTGTATCTGCGCCACTGCGCCTCCTGCCATCGTGACGATCGGCAGGGAACGCCGCCGCAGATTCCTTCGCTCATCGGCGTCGCGGCGCGGCACTCGCACGGAGAGCTGTCAACGATCGTGCGGCGCGGCGGCGGACGCATGCCGGGCTTTCCGACCCTGTCGCAGACCGAGATCAACGCCGTACTGGCGTACGTGATGACCGGCGACGCCGCCGCGCCGGCCGCCCGCGGCGGCGCCGACGACGAGGACACCGCGGCCGCGGCGCCGGGCATCGACAACGCCTTCCGCTTCACCGGCTACCGCCGGTTCATGGACCCCGACGGCTACCCGGCGACGGCGCCGCCGTGGGGCACGCTGAGCGCCATCAACCTGAACACCGGGGAATACGCGTGGCAGGTGCCGCTTGGCGAATATCCGGCGCTGGCCGCGCAGGGGCTGACGAACACCGGCAGCGAAAACTACGGCGGACCGGTCGTCACCGCGGGCGGGCTGGTCTTCATCGGCGCGTCGATCGACGATCGCAAGTTCCGCGCCTTCGACAAGACGTCCGGCGCCCTTCTCTGGGAAGCCACCATGCCGTCGTCCGGCACCGCCACACCGGCGACCTACGAAGTGGGAGGACGGCAGTTCGTCGTCGTCGCCGCCGGCGGGAAGGGCAGCCCGGCCGGCGGTCCGGGCGGGATCTACGTGGCGTTCGCGCTGCCGG
>JBDTOB010000351.1:0-3825 GCA_039933435.1 Acidobacteriota bacterium
CGGACCTGCCGGAGATCAAGCACGTCGCGCACACCAACTTCTGCGACATCGGCTGGCGCGTCGATGCGCCCGGCGGGCAGCTGGTGATGGCGGCCTGCATCGACAACCTCGTCAAGGGCGCCGCCGGCCAGGCGATTCAGAACTTCAACGTCATGTTCGGCTTCGAAGAAACCGCGGGGCTGTCCTGAAGGTGATCACCGTCCTCAAGCTCGGCGGCGAGCTGCTCGAAGACGAGGCCGCCACCCGCGGCGCCGCCGCGGCGATCGCGAGGCTGGCGGCGGCCGGCCCGCTCGTGGTCATCCACGGCGGCGGCCGGGCCATCGACGCCGAACTGCGGGCCCGCGGCCAGGAGCCCCGGTTCCTCGACGGGCTGCGCATCACCGACGCGCCGGCCCTCGAAGCGGTGGTGTCGGTCCTGGCGGGCCGCACCAACACGGCGCTCGTCGCCGCCCTCGGGACCGTCGGCATGCGGGCGGTCGGCCTCACCGGCGCCGACGCCGGCATCGGCCGCGCGGTGCGCGCCGGCGCCTTCACCGCGGTGAGCGGCGACCAGGTCGACCTCGGCCTGGTCGGCCAGCCCCGCAACGGCGACGTCACGCTCCTGCACGATCTGCTGCGGCTCGGCTACCTCCCGGTCGTGGCCAGCGTCGGCGCCGACGCCGGGGGTGGGCTTCTCAACGTCAACGCCGATACTCTGGCCGGGCATCTGGCGGCAGCGCTCGGCGCCGGCCGGCTGATCATTGCCGGCGCGACCGCCGGGGTGCTCGACGGCCAGGGGCAGCGCATCGACCGCCTGACGCCGGCGCAGATCGATGCCATGACCGCCTCCGGCGCGGCACACTCGGGAATGATTGCCAAGCTCGCCGCCTGCCGCCACGCGCTCGACGCCGGCGTCCACAGCGTGGCGATCGTGGCCGGCCGCGGCGCCCCCGACTTCGGCGCCGCCGCGGGCACGCGCATCGAACGGCCGGCGGCGGACCGGCCCGGATCGGCTTCTCAGGCAGAGATGGAGCGACGATGATGACGACGACGACCGACGTGATGGCGGTTGAGCAGGAACACCTGCTGCAGGTGTATCGCCGCGGCCAGGTGGTGTTCGAACGCGGCCGCGGCTGCCGCCTGTTCGACTCCAGCGGCCGTAGTTATCTCGACCTGATTTCTGGCGTCGGCGTGGCCGCGCTCGGGCACGCCCACCCGCGCCTGGCGGCGGCGATCAGCGACCAGGCGTCGGAGCTGCTGCACACCTCGAACCTGTTCTTCCATCCGCTCCAGGGAGAGCTGGCGGCGCGGCTCGCCAGCCTCTCCGGGCTGCCGCGCGCCTTCTTCTGCAACAGCGGCACAGAGGCGGTCGAGGCCAGCCTCAAGTTCGCCCGGCGCTACTGGCACGCGCAGGGAGCGCCGCGGCCGGGCTTCGTCGCCTTCGACCGGTCGTTCCACGGCCGGACGATGGGCTCGCTGTCGGTGACCTGGGACGATCACTATCGCGCACCGTTCGCGCCGCTGGTGCCCGGCGTGACCTTCGTATCGCCGGATGATCCCGCGGCCCTGCGGGCCGCGGTCACCGCGCAGACCGCGGCCGTGATCGTCGAGCCCATCCAGGGAGAGGGGGGCGTCCGCCCGCTCGGCGCCGCGATGGCCGCGGCCGTCACCGAGGCGTGTGAGCGCACCGGTGCGCTGCTCATCGCCGACGAGGTCCAGTGCGGCCTCGGGCGCACCGGCCACGCCTTCTACGCACCGGTCCTCGGCCTTCGCCCGGACATCATGGCGATCGGCAAGTCGCTCGGCGCCGGCGTCCCGATTGCCGCGACGCTGTTCACCGATCGCGTCGCCGCGGCCGCCGCCTTCGGCGACCACGGCAGCACCTACGGCGGCAACCTGCTCGCCTGCCGAGGCGCGCTGGTATTTCTCGAGGAGCTGGTCGACAACGGCCTGATGGCCCACGTCGCCGAGGTCGGCGAGCACCTCGCGGCCAGCCTCTGCGATCTCGCGGCGCGGCATGCCTCGATTCGCGAAATCCGGGGCAAGGGGCTGATGTGGGGGCTCGACCTCGACCGCCCGGCGGCGCCGGTTGTCGACGCGGCGATCGCCGAAGGGCTGCTGGTGAACAGGACGGCCGACACTGTCGTCCGCCTGCTGCCGCCCTACATCATCACGACGGCGGAAATCGACGAGGCCGTCGGACTGCTCGACGCCGCACTGGACGCGGCTTGCGGGGGACCACGCACATGACCAAGACGGTGACTTTCCGGCAGGGCACGATCGCGGACGCGCCGGCCGTCCATCAGCTGATCGCCGATAACCTCGAAGTCGGGCACCTGCTCCCCCGCACCATCGACGAGATCGTCGATCACGCGCCGCGCTTCATCGTCGCCGAGCACGACGGCGCGGTCATCGCCTGCGCCGAGCTGGCGCCGCTCAGCGGCACCGTCGCGGAAGTCCGCTCGCTGGTCGTCGACGCGCGGGTCCGCGGCAACCACATCGGCCCCCGCCTGGTGACCGAGCTGGCCGCCGCCGGCGCCGCGCGCGGCTTCGCCACGCTCTGCGCCTTCACCCACGAGCCGTCGCACTTCGTCAAGCTCGGCTTCACCATCGTCCCGCACATGTGGGTGCCCGAGAAGATCGCCCACGACTGCACCGCCTGTCCGCTGTTCCGGCGGTGCGGACAGTACGCCGTGACGCTGCCGCTGCGGGCGGGGGTCCATGTCCGGCCCGAGCAGCCGGCCGCGCTCATCTACGGCGGTCGCACGGTCGGCGCACGCCGGCCCAACGTCGAGCGGCTGCAGCTGCAGCCGTCGGGCGCGCTCGCGCCACTGGAGGAAGACACGCACGCGGTGTCCGCGTGAGCGGGATCCGCACGATCAGCGGCGGCATCACCGCACCGCAGGGCTTCCGGGCCGCCGGGGTGGCCTGCGGGATCAAGGCCAGGGGAGGCCTCGATCTCGCCATCGTCGCTTCCACCAGCGGCGCCACCGCCGCTGCCGTCTTCACCACCAACAAGGCGGTGGCGGCACCGGTGGTGCTGTCGCGTCAACAGCTCGCCGACGCCGGCGGACGGATGTCCGCCATCGTCGTCAACAGCGGCTGTGCCAACGCCTGCACCGGATCCCGGGGATTCGAGGATGCCGTGCAGATGACCCGGCTGACGGCCGCCGCGCTGGGCGTCGATCCTACGGGCGTGCTCGTCGCCTCCACCGGGGTCATCGGGGTCGCGCTCGACATGACGGCGGTCGAACGCGGGATCACGGCGGCCGCCGCCGCCCTCGCCCCGGATGGGGGCGCCGATGCGGCGCGGGCGATCATGACCACCGACCCGTTCCCCAAGGAAGCGGCCTCCGAGATCACCATTGCCTCCGGCGTCTTCCGGGTGGGAGGCATCGCCAAGGGCTCGGGGATGATTGAACCGAACATGGCGACGATGCTGGGGTTCGTGACCACGGACGCGGCGGTGGCGCCGGGGCTGCTGCAGCGGGCGCTCAAGGCGGCGGTGGACGGCACCTTCAACGCCATCACCGTGGACGGCGAATGCTCGACCAACGACTGCGTCTTCGTCCTGGCGAACGGCGCCAGCGGGGTGTCGATCGACGAGGCGGACTTTGCCAGCCTGGTCGAGGCGCTGGTCGCCGTCTGCCGGCCGCTGGCCATCGGCATCGTCCGCGGCGGTGAAGGGGCGACCAAGCTGATTACCGTGCAGGTCACCGGCGGCACATCGGACCAGGATGCGCGGCGGGCGGCGCGGGCCATCGCCAACTCGCTGCTGGTCAAGACCGCCATCCACGGCGGCGACCCGAACTGGGGCCGGCTGGTGGCGGTGGCGGGACGATCGGG
>JBDTOB010000352.1:0-3814 GCA_039933435.1 Acidobacteriota bacterium
TTCTCGACGAGCCGACCGGCGGCGTCGACCCGCTCTCCCGCCGCCAGTTCTGGCGCCTCATCGACCTGCTGGCCGACTCCGGCGTCACCGTGCTCGTCACCACCCATTACCTCGACGAAGCCGAACGCTGCCACCGCGTCGCCCTGATGCATGCCGGCCGGATCGCCGCCATCGGCACGCCCGGCGAGGTCAAGCGGGTCTTCGCCGACCGGCCGATCATCGAAGTGCGGACGCGGCGCGCGGTCGATGTCATGACCGCGCTCGACGCCATGCCCGACGTGCAGAAGACCAGCCTGTTCGGCACCGCGGTGCACGCGGTGCTGCGCGGCAAGACAGCCGGCGCCGAGGATCTCGCGCGGCGGCTGCGCGCGCAGGGCCTCGACGTCGTCTCGGCGGCGGCGGTCGCGCCGTCGCTCGAGGACGTCTTCCTCGACGTGGTCGAAGCGGCGGAGCGGGGGGCGGCGTCGTGAGCACGACGCTGGCGGTGTGCCGCAAGGAGCTGCGTCAGATTCGCCGGGACCGGCGCACCCTCCTGATTCTGATCTTCATCCCGGTCTTCTTCCTGCTGCTCTACGGCTACGCGCTCAACTTCGACATCCGGCACGTGCCGCTGGCGGTCGAGGACCGCGATGGCACCCCGGAGAGCCGGGCGCTGGTCTCGGCCTTCGTCAATTCCGGCTACTTCGACCTCGCCGCGGCGGTGCACGCGCCGGAGGAAATCCGGCAGCTCCTCGATCTCGACCGCGCCGCCGCGGTGCTGGTCATTCCCAGCGGCTTCTCCCGCGACCTGCGGGCCGGGCGGGTCACCCCGGTGCAGGTGATCATCGGCGGCGCCAATGCCAACACCGCCGCCACCATCCTCGGCTATGCGGGCAGCATTCTCCGCACCGCGGGGGCCCGGCTGGCGCCCGGCCCCGACCCCGGCCCCCCTCGCCTGACCGCCGAGCCGCGCATCTGGTACAACCCCGAGCTGCGCAGCACCCTGTTCCTGGTCCCCGGCCTGATCGCGTACATCTCGATGATCACCGCGGTCGCCTCGACGGCGCTGTCGATCGTCCGCGAGAAGGAGGGCGGGACGATGGAGCAGGTACGGATGGCGCCGATCAGCACCACGTCGTTCGTCATCGGCAAGACCATCCCCTACTTTTTCATCGCCCTGGCCTCGGCCGGCCTGGTCATCGGCGCCTCGATGCTGCTGTTCGGGCTGCCGATGCGCGGCGGCTGGCTGTCGCTGCTGGCGGCGCTGTCGCTGTTTCTCGCCGGCGCGCTGGCGACCGGGCTGCTGATCTCGGTGATCTCGGACACCCAGCAGATGGCCTTCCAACTGTCGCTGCTGATTTCGTTCCTGCCGACGATCATGCTCTCCGGCTTCATCTTCCCGATCAGCAGCATGCCGGCGGCGCTGCAGGTGGTGACGCTGCTGGTGCCGGCGCGCTATTTCCTGGTGGCGCTGAGGGGCATCGTGCTCAAAGGGGCGCCGCTCCACCAGTACGTCGGCGAGCTCGCGGCGCTGGCGGTCTATGCCGCCGTCGCCCTCGGGCTGTCATCGCTCGGCCTCCGGAGAGGGGGGCGCTGATGCAGCGGCTCCGCGTGCTCATCCGCAAGGAGTTCCAGGAGCTCGGCCGCAACCCGCGGCTCTTCGGCCTGGTCATCGTCGCGCCGATCCTGCAGCTGACGCTGCTCGGCTACGCCGCGACCACCGACATCCGCAACGTCCCGGTGATCGTCGCCGACGGCGACCGCTCCACGGCCAGCCGGGCGCTCGTCGCGCGCTTCGAGGCGTCCAGGAATTTCTCCATCGTCGACACCGTCACCACCGCGAACCAGGCCGGGGCGTTCCTGCAGGCGGGCTCCGCGACGCTGGCGCTGACGATTCCCGCCGGCTACGGCCATCGGCTCCACACGCAGCAGCCCGCCGTGGTCCAGATCATCGCCGACGGCAGCGATGCCAATTCCACCACGGTGGCGCTCGGGTACGCGACGGCGCTGATTGGCGGCCTGGCCCAGGAGCTCGAGCCGTCGCCGCCGCGCGGCGGCATCGATGCGCGGATCCGGATCTGGTACAACCCGCAGCTCGAGAGCCGCGACTTCATGATTCCCGGTGTCCTCGCGCTGGTGCTCCTGGTCGTGACCGCCAACCTCGCCGCGATGGCCATCGTGCGGGAGAAGGAGCTCGGGACGCTCGAGCAGCTCAACGTCACGCCGCTGCGGCGCTGGGAGCTGATCGTCGGCAAGCTGCTGCCCTACGGCCTGATCGGCATGATCGACGTGCTGCTGGTGGTGGCGGTGGCGGTCTTCTGGTTCGAGGTGCCGCTGCGGGGGAGCTTCCCACTGCTGCTGGCGCTCAGCCTGCTCTACGTGCTCTGCACGCTGGCGCTCGGCCTGTTCATCTCCACCATCTCCGCGACTCAGCAGCAGGCGATGATGACGGCCACGTTCTTCTTCCTGACGCCGATGATCTACCTCTCGGGGTTCATCTTTCCGATCGAGAACATGCCGGCGGTGATCCGCCCGTTCACGTATCTCATTCCGCTCCGCTATTTCCTGGTGATCGTGCGCGGGATTTTTCTGAAGGGGATCGGGCTGGACCTGTTGTGGCCCCAGGCGACGGCGCTCGCCGCCTGGGGAATCGTGGTGCTGTCGCTCGCCGTGGCCCGCAGCCGCAAGCGGGCGGCGTGACGGTTACCGGGCGGCGGCGATGGTCAGGTGGTCGACCACCCGGTTGACCCCCTTGACCTGCCTGGCCAGGGTGACCGCCCGCGTCCGGCCGGCGGCCGAGGCCACGGTGCCCTTGAGCGTGACCACGTGGCTGTTGGTGTCGACGTTGATGTCGCTGCCCTTGAGCGCATCCTCATTGAGGTAACTGCTCTTGACCTTGGTCGTGATCCAGGCGTCGTTGATGTTGCCGTCGACGTCGATGGTCTGGTCCTTGCCCTTGTCGGCCGCCCTGTCGGCCTTGTCGCCGGCCTTGTCCATCGCGCGCGCGGTCTTGCTGTCCACCGTCAGCGTGTTTTCGACGGCGGTGACGCCACTCACCTTCGCCAGGCTGCGCGCCCGCAGACTCTGCGCCTCGGAGTGCACCGTGCCGGTGAGCCTGACGACGCCGTGATCGACGGCGACGTCGATGTCGCTGCCCTTCAGGGTGTCGCTGCTCTTGATGCGCGATTCAATCCGGCGCTAGAGCGCGCCGTCGTCCACCGTCGACGCCGTGGCGGCCGGAGACGTGGTCTGAGCCAGAGCTGCCGCCGGCGCCAGGGCGAGCCCCGCCACTGCCGCGACGCCGATGAGAGTACGAACCTTCATGCACTGTCCTCCTGATTTCGAATCCATCTGCAGCGTCGAGTGCAACAGCCGGTCCAGCAGGCGGCTCAGCTGCTGGCTCAGCAGGACCGGCCCAGGCGGTGAGTCCTCGCCCGGGAGGGGAGGAAGGTGGATGGCCGACATGGTCGCGCCGTTATAAGCTCAGGCGCATGAAAGCGGTGCACGGATTGGAACGACCTGGCCTGCAGTGGCTGTTCGTGACCCTGGGCGTGCTGCTGGTGGTGATCGTGGCGGGTGAGGCGGTCGCCTTGCGCCGCCTCCACGCCACCCTGGAAGGGCTCCGCGCTGCCGACCTGAACGGCCGCCTGGATCGCGAGCGCCTCGAGCGGCGGGTCGCCCAGGAGCAGTCGGCGCGTGAGTCGTTTGCGCTCGAAGCCGCGCGGCAGCATGGAGCGGCGACGACTGCCGCGCCAGAGCCGACCCTGACGCTCGCGCCGGTGACGCTGCGGCGGTCGACGCCTCCGGAGCCGACCGTCGCCGCGCCGCCGCCGGC
>JBDTOB010000353.1:0-3805 GCA_039933435.1 Acidobacteriota bacterium
CCCGGCGCGGCAGCGCCGCCAGGGTCACCGGCTGCCGCGCGTGGCGCGCGAAGTCGTACAGCGGCGCCTGCACGCTCTTCCCGCTGCGCAGCTGGTGCACGTGATCGACCAGCAGATCGGTCTCGAGCGAGTCGGGATGATCGTAATTGAGCGCGGCACGCTCCTCAAGGCGCAGATCGTTCCGATCGCGATAGTAGCGGTCGTGCTCCAGCACCGTCACCGCGTCGTCTCCCAGACTGTCGACGATGCGGCGGACGACGGTGGTCTTGCCGGAGCCTGATCCGCCGGCGACGCCGATCACGAGCGGGGCGGCGTTGCCGCGGGAGGCCGAAGGAGCGGTCGCGTGGGTCATGCGTGGGTGCCAGGGTGCGTCGCCGCGGCACACGATCCGGGCGGACGGGTAGGAGATTATCAGGATTGCCCCCGGGCTGACATGGTGCCGTGCGCCGCGCCGGCCTGATAGGGTAGAGAGGCCTGATCGGAGGACCGATGCGAGTGGTGATCGTGGCGGCGGCGTTGATCCTGCTGCTCCCCGGCGTTCCGCGCCAGGCGCCGGCTGACGGCAGCCTCCGCTCCCTGGTCGAGGCCGAACGCGAGTTTGCGGAGAGCGCCAGGCGTCAGGGATTGCGCGATTCGTTCCTGGCATTCTTCGCCGACGACGCGATTGCGCTGACGCCGGCGGCGGAGCCCGCGAAGGACCGGCTGCGGGCGCGGCCGGCGCGGCCGTTTGCGGAGCTCGAAATCACCTGGGAGCCCCGGCAGGGGGATGTGGCGGCGAGCGGCGATCTCGGCTGGCTGACCGGCCCGTCCACGATCATCGATCACACCGCCGCGCCGGCCGAGCCGCAGTTCGGCAATTACCTCTCGGTGTGGCGCCGGCAGCCGGACGGACGATGGCGCGTCTACATCGACGTCGGCGTGCAGACGCCGACGCTGCCGGCGTTCGCGCCGGGGTTCGTGAGGAGCCCGGAATCCCGCTACACCGGCCCGGGCGGCACGGCCGCGGCGACGCGAACGCTGGCCGACGCCGACCGTCTGCTGAACCAGCGGATCGCCTCGCAGCGGGCCGCGGCCGCGTTCCTCGCCGTCGCGCTCGAGAGCTCGCGCCTCCATCGGCCCGAGGCGAGCCCCAGCGTCGGCCGCCAGGCGATCAAGGAATGGCTGTCCGCGCACGCCGCGGGGATGTCGGCGGTGGCGACCGCGGCCGAGGCGTCGCGGTCGGGCGACCTCGGATACAGCTATGGCACCTATACCCAGGGAGGAGCCGGCAGGGAAGCGGGCGCGTACGTCCGCATCTGGACGCGCGACGTCCAGGCTCGATGGCGGCTCATGGTCGACGTGGCGCAGCCGGTGCGGTAGTGACCGCGGGCCTGCAGATGCCGGTTGCGGCGACCTCAGCGGTTGACCAGCACGAGCGCCAGTACGATCAGGGCGGCGAGCGACACAATCGACCAGACCTGAGCCTGGGCGGGGGAAGTGGTCATCAATAATCCTCCGGACCACGTGCTCGGCCATACCTGCAACGACCCCGCGACTGGAAGCGTCTCAAAGACAGGGCCGGCGTCGGCAGAGTTCGCGTCGATGCGCCGTGTGTGCAAAATTGAACAGCGGCGGGCCTGAATGCAGATATGATGGAAAGAACTGCCATGAGTCCAACCCAGCCCGAACGGCGTCCGAAATCTCGCAGCGCCGTCTCCAAAGTCCCGAGCGTCCAGCGTGAAGTATGCCCGAAGTGCGGCAGTCCGAACGCGCGGATTATCGGCCGATCCGAATCATTTCCGATCCTGTATTTCCGGTGCGAAGACTGCCGGCGCACCTCGGTCGGTCCGGCCGTCTGAGCGCTCAGCGCCAGCCGGTCCGCGCCGGATACCGGTTCGCCTGCTGCAGGCGGCCCACGTTCCAAATCTCGCCGCAGGCACCGCACCGCCAGTAGCTGGCGGTATCGGGCGTCTTGCTGGTCGTCGAGATGTCCTTCGATCGGCAGGCGGGACAGAGCGTCGGCGGAGGGGCCGCCTGGCTGTCTTTCGCGGAATCTGACATGGGTCCTCCTCGATGGAGCTTTGATGAGGACTGACACGGCAGCAGGACTCAGGAAAGCGGAAGTCCAGTATACACCTGTGCTGTCGAGGCGCGGGCCGCCCGCCCGCCCGCGCATGAGGAGATCAATCACGTGGACCCCCGAGTGGACGCGCTACTCTCCCGGCTCAGGGCCGACCGGTTCTCGGATCTTCGCGGCGCCCGTGCCGACATCACTCTGCCGATTGCGGATCGTCTCCTCAACGAGCTGATCGCCGAGGCCATCCCCCCCACCGCGCCGGTTCAGGACGTCGAGCTCACTTCCCGGGACGGCAACCGGATTCGCGTCCGCTTCAAGGTGGCGGCCGCTGCATTTCTTCCCCCCCTCAACGTCACGCTGCTCGTCGACCAGCAGCCCCGCCTGCCCGAGTCGCCCACGCTGGTGCTGAAGCTGGAGGCCGGCGGGCTTCTCTCGATGGCCGGCTCCGCGCTCCGGTTTCTCGATGCGCTCCCCCTCGGCCTCCGCGTCGTCGGCGATCGCATTCACGTGGATCTGGCGTCGCTGCTCGCGGCGCGCGGGCTCGGCGACCTGCTGGATTATGCCGAGGCGGTGGAGGTGACGACGGTCCCGGGCGCCCTGATCGTGGCGGTGCGCGCCGGCGTGCGTGCGGGATGAGGGACTAGCGGAGCGGTGTGCCGCCCCCGCCCGGCAGCATCTCTGCCTCGGTCGGCGCGGTACCGGCGTTCTCCACAAAGATGGCTCCGCTGCCGCTGGTGGCGAAACCCCGCTGACCGGTCGCGCCCACGGACTGGGGGACGGCCGTGGCGTAGAACGCCGTTTCAGTCGCCACGCCGTTGCAGTCGTTCGAGCCCGGCGTCGACGCCGCCGCCGCCGCGAGCGCGACGACGTAGCCGGACTTGGTCGACGGGTCGGACGACAGGTCCGGCGAGAGGAAGGGGCTGCTGCCGCCGGGGCAGGGCCTGGCCAGCGTCGTGAGGGAGCCGGCAAAGCCGCCGCGGCCGGCGACCGACGCGAAGTTGGTCTGCGCGCTGCTGATGGCGCGCAGCGAGCCGATGGCCGACGCCTCGTTGGCCGACAGCCGGGCGCGCAGCAGACCCGGGACGGCAATGGCCGCGACCAATCCGATAATCGCCACGACGATCAGCAGCTCTATCAGCGTGAATCCGCGCGCGCTGGCGTTGGTATCCGTCCTGTCCATGATCTTTCTATCGGTCCTTTGAGCCGGTGGCACGCCGAAATGGAATCTCGATTACAGAATTCGGATCGAGTCCTCGCGCGTGCGCCGGCTCGAAACGCGAAAAATTCGAGCCGTATCAATAAGTTACGGTGCAGCCGTCGCGCCGCTGACGGTTCTGATTATCCGCTGGTGCTGCAAGGCAGGCACCACCCTCGGCCCCTCGCCTGGCGTTAGGTCTACAATCCGGCCAATGTCTTTTTCCCGGCACCTGGCCCCTCTGATCGCGGCCACCCTCCTCGCCGGCGCGCACCAGGCCGCCGGACCGGCGGCGGGTCGGCCCTCGCCGTTCGCGGCCCGCATCGAGGCGCTTTCAGAGCCGCCCGGCTACTTCGACACGGACAACCTGATTTCCAACGAGCGGTCGTATCCCGACGTGCTGCCGCTCCTCGAGCGTGCCCCGCTGCTGGGGGGCGCCTATGTCGGCGTCGGTCCCGACCAGAACTTTTCCTATATCGCGCGGCTGCGCCCATCGATCGCGTTCATCGTCGACATCCGGCGCGACAACCTGCTCCTGCACCTGCTGTTCAAGG
>JBDTOB010000354.1:0-3802 GCA_039933435.1 Acidobacteriota bacterium
CTTGCCGCTCGCCGCTCCCGTTCCCGCCGGAGATGCCGGCGCCCGGCATCTCCACGCCAGCCGATCGTGACCTCTCCGTGGTATCCGTGCTCGTCCGTGACATCCGTGGCCTGTGGCGGCCCTTCGCGTTTTCCCGGGTCACGATGACCGTGATCCCTCCGTGTCGTCGGTGCTCGTCCGTGTCCTCCGTGGCTTGTGGCGATGTGTCCGTGTTGTCCGCGGATCCTGGTCATGCCCGCGGCAGGGAAGACGGCAGCGTGCGGCCCGATTTCTGCTACCATCCGACTGATGAAAGCCCGTCTGCTGAAGAAGTTCGAGGACGAGATTCACGCGCTCGACAAGGAGCTCAAGACCGAGCTGCCGAAGGAGATTCAGCGTGCGCGGGAGCTTGGCGATCTGCGCGAGAATGCCGAGTACCAGGCGGCCAAGGAGCGCCAGCGGCTGGTCGAATCGCGCATCAGCATGCTGCAGAAGCGGGTCAGCGAAATCTCGTTGATGAACCTCGACCGTATCCCGCACGACAAGGTCGGCTTCGGCTCGACCGTGCACCTGCGCGACGCCAGCGGGCAGATGACGGTGTATCAGCTCGTCCTGCCCGAGGACGCCAACGTCGATCAGGGACAGATTTCGACCGCCTCGCCGATCGGCCGCGGCCTGCTCAACAAGGAGGAGGGCGACGAGGTCACCGTCGTCACCCCCAACGGCAGCCGCGAGTTCGAGATCGTCAAATTGATCACCATTCACAACGAGTAGCCGGCGCGTGCCTCCTGCCCCGAAGCCTGCTGACGCGCCGGATCGCTCCTACTCGACGCGGCTGCGGACGGCGGTCGTCCTCACCGGGTCGGGTACGGCTGCGGCCTATCATGCCGGCGTGCTGCGGGCGCTGCACGAGGCCGGGCTGAAGATCGATCTCGTGGCCGGGCGCGGCGCCGGGGCGATTGGCGCCTTCTTCACCGCGGTCGACGGCGGGGCGCGGCTGTGGGAAGCGGACGGCATCTGGCGGACGGCCGGGGCCTCCCGGTTCTACGGCTGGCGGACGCCGTTGCGCGCCGCAGGCTGGGCGCTGGTGGCCGCCGCGGTCATCTTCGCGCTGCCGCTGGCGTTGCTCGCGCTGGCGGTCGTGGTCGGCACGCTCGGCCTGCTGCTGACGCTGGTCGGTCTCGAGCGCGCCGGGGATTTTCTGCGATCGGGCTTCAGCAGCTGGATCGACGCCCTGTTCGCGCCTACCGCGCTGCCGACGATCATTCCCCGGCTGGTGCTGTTTGCCATCCTCGTCGGCGTCGCGGCGCTGGCGGCGGCGCTGGTGTCGTCTTCGCTCCAGGCCAGGGCGAAGCGGCGCACTCAGCAGGGCACACTGTGGCGGCTGATCGGCTCGCCGCTGACGTCCGCCGCCGTGGTCGAGCGGGTCGTTGCCGACCTGTGGAATCTGATCCGCGGCGCGGCGCCGATCGCGGCGCCGCCCCATCCTGAACTGGCGCGCCGCTACGTCGAGCTGCTCGCCGACAACCTCGGGCAGCCGGGGTTCCGCGATCTGCTGGTGACGGTGCACGACATGGATGCCCGGCGGGACCTGGTGTTCGCGCTCCTCGGGGCGCCGCACCGGCCGCGCTTCTTCGGCCGTGCCGGCACCCCCGAGGGCGCTGGCCGCGCGCTCGAGGCGTTTGACCTGTCGGCGATTGGCCGTGACCACGCCCTGGATGCGCTCGCCGGCGCCCTGGCGCTGCCGGTGGCGACCGAGCCGCATCTGGCGGCGTTCTCCGCCGAAGGTCTGTGGCGCGGAGAGACCCATCGGCTGTGCGACCGTCCCGGCTCGCTGGCGCGACTGCTGCAGGAAGTGGCGCTTGCCGGCGCCGAGCAGGTCATCCTGGTCAGTCCGTCGCCGCCGCCGGCACGGGCGCATCAGCTCAATGCCGGGCGGGCGGATCTGCGAGGCCGGGCGGGGGAGCAGCTCGGGGCCTTCGAGGCCGCCGGGTTGCGCGACATCCTCGAGCAGTTCGACGGACGGTTCAAGGGCCTCTTCGTCATCCGTCCTGCCCACAATCCCATCGGACCGCTCGATTTCAAGGGCGTCTACGACGAGCGTTCGGACCGGACCCTGCCGCTCGCGGAGCTCGTCGACCGCGGCTACAGCGACGCCTACCGCCAGTTCATCGAGCCGGTGGTCGGCGCCGGAGGCGACCGCATCGACGCCGACCAGCCTGCCGGCGGCAGCGCCGGCCGCGGCGCTCGGGGCTGATTCCCGCCGCCCACCCATCAGGAAGGATCTGTCGAATGAAGCCAGCCACCCGACTCGTGCAGGGGGACGGCGCCAGCCGCGCCGCCGAGCCGCTGACCACGCCGATCTACGAGACCACCACCTTCGTGTTCGAGACCGCGGCGGAGGTCAAGGCCTACAACGAAGGAAAATCCGACAAGTTCCTGTATTCGCGCTACGCCAATCCGACCGTCGTCGCGGTGGAACAGAAGATCGCCGAGCTCGAAGGGGCGGAGGCGGCGCTGCTGTTCGCGAGCGGCCAGGCGGCAACGACGACGGCGCTGCTGGCGCTGCTGTCGGCTGGCGACGAAGTGGTGTGCAGCTCGGAGATTTACGGCGGCACGTTTCACCTGCTCGCGGATCTGCTGACCCGGTTCGGAGTGCGGGCGCGATTCGAGCCGCTGGCGGCGTTCTCGCGTCCCGAGGCGCTGCTCGGCGCCACGACCCGGCTGGTGTGGTTCGAGTCCCCTGTGAATCCGACGCTGCGGTGCGTGGACATCGCGGCGATCGCCGGCGCGTGCCGCGCCCGGCAGGTGCTCACCGTGGCCGACAACACCTTCGCCAGCCCGATCAACCAGCAGCCGCTGGCGCTCGGCGTTGACGTGGTGATGCACAGCGCCACGAAATATCTCAACGGCCATAGCGATGTCACCGCCGGGGCGCTGGCCGGATCGACGGCGCTGATGGCGCGGATGCTCGACGTGCGCAAGAAGGTCGGGGCGGTGCTCGACCCGCACGCGGCCTACGCCCTCGGGCGCGGGCTGAAGACGCTGGCGGTGCGCGTCGCCCGGCAGAACCACAGCGCGCAGACGGTGGCCGAATGGCTGGCGCAGGACCCGCGGGTCCACCGGGTCTACTATCCCGGGTTGGCGAACCACCCCGAGCATGCGCTGGCCGCGAAACAGATGACGGGATTCGGGGGGATGGTGTGCGTCGACGTCGGCGGCGGCTACGCGCGCGCGGCGGCGTTTTTCGACCGCCTCACCCTCTTCCGCCGCGCCGCCAGCCTCGGCGGCGTCGAGAGCCTGTGCAGCCTGCCGGTGCTGACCTCGCAGTGGGGACATACCCCGGAGGAGCTCGCCCGCGCCGGGGTGACCGACAGCATGGCGCGCCTGTCGGTGGGGCTCGAAGATCCGGACGATCTGATTGCCGATCTCGACCAGGCGCTCGGGCGGGCTACTTAGCGACCGGCTCCTTCTTCTTCTCCTTGTCGGTGGCGGGCTCGTGGAGGAACTGCTCGGCCATCTCGGCGATCCGCGCGGTGATCGCCGACGCCTGCAGGTCGCCGAACTTCTCCCGGAACTTGTCCACCGGGACCACCGCCTTGGCCATGGCGCGATGCCCGCCGGCGCTGCCGATGTCGGAGAACCACCGCTTCACGAACTCGCCCGCATTGCGTGAGTAGCCGAGGTTGCGGACGCTCACGATCAGGCAGCCGTTGACGATCCCGGCGATGATCGTCCACTTGACGTCCTCGAGCTGGAGGAAGAAATCGGCGGTGTAGGGGATGAAGTCCTCGCGCGGCGCCTCGCCGACGAAGGCGCAGAA
>JBDTOB010000355.1:0-3799 GCA_039933435.1 Acidobacteriota bacterium
GGGGCGCGTAGCTCAGCTGGGAGAGCGCTGCGTTCGCAATGCAGAGGTCGGGAGTTCGATCCTCCCCGCGTCCACCAACCCCTCGCTCGCGGTTGCCGGCCCCGGCGCCGCATTCCACCAACAATCCGTCGGCGTCAGAGGTACTTGAGCGCGCCGCCAGTGTTGAAGACGACGACGGTGTGGTCGCGCTCGATGCGGCCTTCAGCGCGAAGCTGCCGGACCGCGTGGAGCGCCGCCCCTCCTTCCGGCGCGGCGCTGATGCCCTGGCGGGATCCGAGCTCGCGCATCCCCTGCAGCATGTCGGCGTCCGACACCGCGAGCGCGGTGCCGCCGCTCTCGCGCACGGCGCGAAGCACCAGGAAGTCTCCGACCGCCTTCGGGACGCGCAGCCCGTCGGCGACCGTCCGTGCGTTCGGCCATAACACCGACCGTTCCGCTCCCTCCTCGAACGCCCGCACGATCGGCGCGCAGTGTTCGGCCTGGACCGAGACCATGCGCGGCCGGGTGCCCGGTGTCTTCCAGCCGATCGCCTCCATCTCCTCGAACGCCTTCCACATCCCGATCATCCCGGTGCCGCCGCCGGTGGGATAGATGATCCAGTCGGGAAACGTCCAGGCCATCTGCTCGCCGAGCTCGTAGGCCATGGTCTTCTTGCCTTCGATGCGGTACGGCTCCTTGAGCGTGGACATATCGTACCAGCCGAGCGGCGCGCCGCGTTCGGCGGCGAGCCGCCCGGCATCGGTGATCAGTCCGTCGACGAGCGTGACCTCGGCGCCGTAGAGCTCGGCCTCGCGGATGAAGAGCGGCTTCACGTCGCGCGGCATGAAAACCTGCGCCTCGAGCCCCGCCGCGGCCGCATAGGCGGCGACGGCGTCGGCGGCGTTGCCCGCCGACGGCACCGCGAGCGTGCGCGCCCCGAGATACCTGGCGCGCGTCACCGCGGCGGAGAGGCCGCGGGCCTTGAACGAGTTGGTGGGGTTGAGCGATTCGTCCTTGATGAACAGGCCGGGGAGATCGAGCTCGTCGCCGAGCCGCGCGGCGTGGATGAGCGGCGTCCAGCCTTCGCCCAGGGTGACCGGCGCTTCGCCGTCGAAGATCGGCATCAGCTCGCGGTAGCGCCACATCGAGGCGACGCGCCCGGCGAGCGAGTCGCGGCGCCAGGCCCGGGCTGCGATCAGGTCGTAACGCGCCAGCAGGGGAGCGCCGCAGCCGCAGAGGTGCTGCTCCTCGCGCGCGTCGCCGTAGGGCGCTCCGCACGGGGCGCTGCACTCGAGGTGCGAGAACCAGGACATCGCCTGGCGTCAGCCCTTCTGCAGGAGCTCGGCGTCCTTCTTCTTCTGGAGGTCGTCGATGGTGGCGATGTGCTGATCGGTCAGCTTCTGGACGTCGTCGAGGCTGCGCCGCTCGTCGTCTTCCGAAATGGCGTGGTCCTTGAGCATCTTCTTGAGCTTGTCGTTGGCCTCGCGCCGCACCAGCCGGACGGCGTTGCGGCCCTCCTCGGCGTGCTTGTGGACGATCCGCGACAGCTCCTTGCGGCGCTCCTCGGTGAGCGACGGGATCGGGATGCGCACCACCTTGCCGTCGTTGGTGGGATTGAGCCCGAGGCTCGAGGTGCGGATGGCCTTCTCGATGGCGCCCATCAGGGTCGGATCGAACGGCGAGGCCAGCAGCAGCGTCGGCTCCGGAATCGACAGCGAGGCCACCTGGTTGAGCGGCATCATCGAGCCGTAGGCGTCGACGTGCACGGTGTCGAGCATGGTCACCGAGGCGCGGCCGGTACGCACCCCGCCGAGCTCGCGGCGCACGTGATCGATCTGCGCCTCCATCCGTTTCTTCACTTCCGCGAACAGTCCTTTGAGATCGCTGACGTCCATGTACCCTGCCTTACGCCGTCACCTTGGTGCCGACCGGTTCGCCGGCAATCACCCGCCGCAGGTTACCCGCGGTGCGGAGATTGAAGACGACGATCGGCAGCTTGTTGTCCATGCAGAGCGAGATCGCGGTGGCGTCCATCACCTTGAGCCGCTGCTCCAGCACCTTGAGATAGGAGATCTCCGAGAATTTCGTCGCCAGCGGATCGAGCATCGGGTCGGCGGTGTAGATGCCGTCCACCTTGGTCCCCTTGAGGATGACGTCCGCCTTCATTTCCATCGCCCGCAGCGCCGCCGCGGTGTCGGTGGTGAAGTAGGGGTTGCCGGTGCCGGCGGCGAACACCACCACCCGCCCCTTTTCGAGGTGGCGGACGGCGCGCCGCCGGATGAACGGCTCGGCGACGGCGCGCATCTCGATCGCCGTCGCCACCCGGGTGGTGACGCCGACGTGCTCCAGTGCGTCCTGGAGCGCCAGGGCATTGATGACCGTCGCCAGCATCCCCATGTAGTCGGCGGTGGCGCGGTCCATGCCGCGGGCGCTGGCGGCGAGGCCGCGGAAGATGTTGCCGCCGCCGATCACCACCGCGGTCTGCACCCCCATCTGCTGGATGTCGCGGATGTCCTTGGCGATTTGCGTGGCCACGGCGGGATCGATGCCGTATTGCTGCTCGCCCATCAGGGCTTCGCCGGAGAGCTTCAACAGGACGCGACGGTAGGCAGCGGACATATCGCTCGCGATTATATCAACCCAGGCACCGTCGCGGCGCGCCCGGTTACTCGGATTCGCCGAGCTTGAAGCGGGTGAAGCGGGGAATCGCGATGTTCTCGCCCATCTTGGCGATGGCCGCGGTCACCAGCTGCCCGATGGTGACCTTGGGATCGCGGATCGAGGACTGGTCGAGCAGGCAGACCTGCTCGTAGAAGCTATTGAGCTTGCCCTCGACGATCTTGTCGATCACCGCGGCGGGCTTGTTCTGGCCTTCCATCTGGCCGCGGTAGACCGCGCGCTCGCGCTCGATCAGGTCGGCGGGGACGTCTTCGCGGCGGACGAACTGGGGGCTGGCGGCGGCGATGTGCATGGCGATCTCGCGCGTCAGGTTCTGGAAGTCCTCGGTGCGGGCGACGAAGTCGGACTCGCAGTTCACTTCCACCAGCACGCCAATCCGGCCGCCGGCGTGGATGTAGTGGCCGATCATCCCTTCGTTGGTCGACCGTCCCGCCTTCTTCGTCGCGCTCGCCAGTCCGCGCTTGCGCAGGACGGTGATCGCCTCGTCGAGGTTGCCGTTCGACTCGGTCAGCGCCGCCTTGCACTCCATCATCCCCGCACCGGTCGCGTCGCGGAGCTTCTTCACCAGGTCTGCCGTGATTGCCATGCCGATCTCCAGAGCTATGCGTGTACATGAAAACGCCGGCCAGTGTCCCGGCCGGCGCGTCGATTGATCCCGGAGGGCCTACACCGAAGCCGGGGAAGTCGCCTGCTCGGGACGCGCCTGCCGGGCGGCGCGGCCGCGCCGGGTGCGGTCGTCGCCGTCGGGGTCCTCGCCCTCTTCCGCCTGCGCCGATTCGCGCAGGCCGCGGCCGGCGAGAATGGCGTCGGCGATGCGCGAGGCGAACAGCCGGATGGCGCGCAGCGCGTCGTCATTGCCGGGGATGACGTAGTCGACTTCGTCCGGGTCGCAGTTGGTGTCGACCACGCCGATGACCGGAATCTTCAGCTTGCGGGCTTCGTCGACCGCGATCTTTTCCTTGCGGGTGTCGACCACGAACAGCGCGTCGGGCAGCCGCGACATGTGGCGGATACCCTCGAGGTTCTTCTGCAGCTTCTTCTTTTCCTTCTCGATCTGGGCAATTTCCTTTTTCGAGAGGGTTTCGTAGCGGCCGTCGGTCTCCATCGCTTCGAGGTCGCGCAACCGCGCCAGGCTGCGCTG
>JBDTOB010000356.1:0-3794 GCA_039933435.1 Acidobacteriota bacterium
TGGGGCGTCTGGTCATGATGCTCGACGACGATGACCTGCGGCGCGGGGGCGGGTTCAGCAGCCGTCATCTCCGCGGCTGGCGCCGGATCGGCGGCGAGCGCGGCCGTCGAGTTCCGGCCGCTGCGGATCATGGCGACGATTACCCGTTCGCTGACGCCCGCGGTCTTGAGGCTCGTGAGCGTCGGGGTATCGATCGGGAAGACCGAGGCATCGACGTCGATGAGCGCGAGGAGGGTTTCTTCACCGAGACCGGCGCGGGTGAGCTCGACGACGTCGTGGACCGTCAGGGCCGCGGCGAGCCGCGGCCAGCAGCAGGCGGCCAGGACCGCCAGAACCATTGCGAAGCGGCGCATCAGATCCTCCTCTTTCGACAGCTGAACGAACTTCCCCGCAGGCATTGCTGCAACGGCAATGCCCTCTGGAGGAGAGCAAATGGCGCCTGTCCAACGGCCAAGCGGCGCCAGCTGGTCCTTATCCGAGGACAGCCATTGTCCCCCCGGGAGACGGCACGGCGCGGTGGGCAGCCGTCCGAAGTGATTTTGCCGGTATTCCCGCGCCAATTCGAACCGATACCTGAGGTACAGCCCTTGCTGACTCATCGACCTTCAGGAGTAGGTAAATGTCTTCCAGAATCCTTGTGGCGTCGCTCGCGGCCGGCTGCCTGACGGCGGCGGCTGGCGGAGCCTATGTGGCGGTCCGGCACAACGCCGCGCCACCCGTGAGCTCGGCGCCTGCCGCCCCGGCGTCGGTGCCGGCAGCCAGCGCTCCGACGCCCTCGCCCGCCCCCGTTTCCGAAACGGAGGCGGTCGTCGATGCACCCGCGCCGGTCCCGGAGCGCCCGGCGGCGGCCGAACCGGCTCCCGCGCCGCGGCGGGTTCCTCCCGCCAACGGGCCCCGTGCGAGACCTGCGCGACCCGAGCCCGCACGGACGAGGGCGGCATCTGTTCGTCCTGCGGGGCCGGCACCGACAGCCGTCGCTGATGCGACCCCGCCGCGCCCGCCGGCCGCACCGCCGCAGCGCCTGCCGGCCGCACCCGTAGCCGACCGAAGCGCCGCGCCCGATGGGACCGTCGCCTCGGCTGCCAGCGAACCGGCACCGACGCGATCGCCGGATCCGCGTCCGCCGCTGCGCCAGTACGAGGAGCTGGTGGTCCCCGCATCGTCCGTCCTTGGCCTTCGAGTGGACACGCCGCTCTCCTCCGAGCGGTCGCATCTCGAGGATCGCGTCGAGGCGCGGGTCAGCCGCGACGTGACCGTCGACGGCCGCGTCGCGATTCCCTCTGGCTCCCGGGTGCTCGGATCGGTCACGCTGGTCGAGCGCGGCGGCAAGATGAGAGAGCGCGCGCGGCTCGGGCTGCGCTTCCACACCCTGGTGCTCGCCGATGGGCGGGAAGTGCCGCTGCGGACCGAGACCATCATGCGGGAAGGGGATTCCCCCTCCTCGGAGAGCGCGAGGAAGATTGGCGGGGCAGCGATTGGCGGCGCGATCCTCGGCGCCATCATGGGCGGCGGCAAGGGCGCCGTGCTGGGAGGCGCAACCGGCGCCGCCGGCGGCGGCGCCGTCGTCATGACCGGCGACCGCAACGCCGCGACCCTTCCCGCGGGCACCGTAGTCAGCGTCCGCCTCTCGTCGCCGGCGCCGATCGAGGTCGAGCAGCAACAGCAGTAACGTGTGCGGGGGGTCTTGGCCTCCCGCACCCCCCTCGCTGAACCTCGACACCCAGCCCGGCCGACCTGGCCCTCTGGTCTCTGGCCCTCCGCTTGCACTCGTCTTGGCAAGGCGTCCGTCACGGACGAGCCGCCAACGCGGGAAAACCCGCGCTTATTCAGACGAGGATTGCAAATGTCATTGCGTAAGTTATTTCTGTCGGCATCGCTGGTCGCCCTGACCGCGGCAGCGGCCCCCTCCCGGGCGGCGGCGGACTGGCTCTTCACCCCGTTCGTCGGCTCCACCTTCGGGGGCAACGCCGAGGTCGGCGGCACCGGCGACAGCTACAAGAACGAGTTCGAGCGTAAGCTCAACTACGGCGCGTCGCTCGCCTGGATGGGAGCCGGCGTGATTGGCTTCGAGGCGGACTTCGGCTATTCCCCGAATTTCTTCCGCGACACCAATAGCGATAAGTTCAACCTCGTGGGGGACGGCAACGTGACGACGCTGATGGGCAATCTGGTGGTCGGTGCGCCGCTCGGCCCGATTCGTCCGTATGCTTCAGGCGGCATCGGGCTGCTGAAATCGAAGGTGGACAACGCTTCGCAGTTTCTCAACGCCAGCCGCAATGACCTCGGCTACGACGCCGGCGCCGGGCTGATGATTCTCGGCGGCAACATCGGCGTCCGCGGCGATCTCCGCTACTTCCGGTCGCTGCAGAGCAACGACTCGAACGGCCTCGACTTCTCGCTCGGGAACTTCAAGTTCTGGCGCGGGACGGTGGGCGTCACCTTCAAGTTCTAGGGGCGCACGCGTTTCCCGGCCGCTCGCGGGAGTACCGATTCACGACGGAGCCCGGCAGCTTGCCTGCCGCGCTCCGTCGTCTTTTCTCAACCGCGGTCCCGATCCACGGCGGCAATCCAGCGATTTACCTCTTCCAGTGCCCGCGCCACGGCGTCCGGATGCGTGGACTGCGGCGTGCGTTTGCGCGCCACCGATGCGGCCGGGGTGATCGCGCGGGTGACGTCTTCGTCGAACAGCGCCGAGTGGGTGCGCCATTCCTCCAGGCTGAGCGCCTCGAACGACCGGCGTTCCCCGATCAGGCGCCGCACCATTGCACCCACGACCTCGTGCGCCTCGCGGAACGGCATCCCCTTCCCGACCAGGTAATCGGCGACGTCGGTTGCGAGCAGCAGCCCTGACGCCGCCGCCTCGGTGGCTTCGGCGTTCAGCCGCAGTCCACTGACCACCGATGCCGTCGCGTCGAGCGAGGCGCCGAGCGTATCCTCGGCTTCGAACAGCGCCTCCTTGTCCTCCTGGAGATCCTTGCTGTAGCCGATGGGCAGCCCCTTCATGGTCGCCAGCCATCCGGCGGAGCGGCCGATGACGCGGCCGGCCTTGCCGCGCACCAGCTCGAGCGGATCGGGATTTTTTTTCTGCGGCATCAGGCTGCTGCCGGTCGCGGCCGTATCGGCCAGTTCAAAGAACCCGAATTCCTCGGATGTGAACAAAATGCCATCCTCGGCGAGCCGGCTGAGGTGCACCATCGTCAGCGCGGCCGTATGGAGACAGGTGGCCACGAAGTCCCGGTCACCGGTGGCGTCGATGCTGTTGGCGACGATACGGGAGAAGCCGAGCCGGGCGGCGAGCGCGGCGACGTCGATGGGGTAGCTGGTGCCGGCGATGGCTCCCGAGCCGAGCGGCAATTCGTCGATCTCGTCGAGCACGGTCGAGAAGCGGGCGTGGTCGCGGCGGAATGCGGCGGCATGGGCGAGGAAGAAGTGGGCCGCCAGCACCGGCTGGGCGCGGCGAAGGTGCGTGTAGGAGGGCATCAGGGCGCTGCCGCAGGCGCGAGCCTGATCCGCGAGGACGCGCACCAGTGCGGCGACGCGCTGCTGCAGCAGCGGGATGCGGCGCTTCAGGTAGAGCCGCAGGTCGAGCGAGACCTGTTCGTTGCGCGACCGTCCGGTGTGCAGGCGGCGGCCGGCGTCGCCGACGCGCGCGACCAGTTCCCGCTCGACGAAGGAGTGGACGTCCTCGTCGCTGGCCGCGGCCGGCGCGTTGAAGAAGGCGTCGCCGTCGCCGCCCGCCGCGCGGATCTGTTCGAGCGCGGTGCGGATGGCGGCGCCGTCGTCGGCCGAGAGTA
>JBDTOB010000357.1:0-3793 GCA_039933435.1 Acidobacteriota bacterium
CGAGAAGCACGGCGTCGGCGACCAGTTCCGCATCCACTACGACCCGTCGCACGCCATCCTGATGGGCCAGGACACGCGGTCGATCTTCCAGTATCTCAAGGACCAGGGCTACAACTTCCTGATTGGCGGCTTTCACGTCAAGGGCCAGGTGGTCAACGCCCGCGGCGTCTCGGCGTGGGGCTACGGCGGCCAGACGGTGGAGCGCGGCGACTGGAAGGGGGGCCAGCCGAGCGAGAACCCCGCCGATCAGCTGAACGCGTGGAAGAAGCAGATCGTGCTGGCGGAGCACGAGCTGCCGGGCACGGCGCGCCACGATCCGCTCGCCTATCTGCAGAACCGGACGGTTGACTGGCTCGATCACCAGCTGGCGGCGCGCGAGCTGCTGCAGCTGGACGTCGCCAACACCCATCTGGTGGTCGAGCACGAGTATCCGCCGGCGCGGCTCCAGGATCGCGAGCGGCTGAAGCCGATTCTGCAGGGCTCGATCGCCTTCGTCCGGCACATCGACGAGGCGGCGGCGTGCATGTATGCGCTGCAGCACGAGGTGCTCGGCAGCCAGAAGATTCCCATTCAGGGCGTCGGCCGAGAGGCCTATCGCTCGTAGCACGCTATAATCGGCCGTTGCGCGCCGGCGCCTTCTGCGGCCGGCGCGACCTTTTGCGGCGGAGGCATGCGGAGCATTCGTGGAACAGCACAACAGGCTTGCAATTCTCGTCGGCGGCGGCCCGGCGCCCGGCATCAACAGCGTCATCAGTGCGGCGACGATTCGCGCCCGGCTGGAAGGCATCGACGTCGTCGGCATCCGTGACGGCTTCGAGTGGCTGATGCAGGGGGACAGCGATCACACGATGCCCCTGACGATCGATACCGTCAGCCGCATTCACTTCCGCGGCGGCTCGTACCTCGGCATCGCCAGGGCCAACCCGACCAAGGATCCGCAGCTGCTCGAGAACACCGTCAATGCGCTGCTGCGGCTGAACGTCTCGCAGCTCATCACGATTGGCGGCGACGACACCGCGTTCTCGGCGATGAAGCTCGAGGAGCACGCCGCCGGCCGCATCCGCGTCGTCCACGTGCCCAAGACCATCGACAACGACCTCGATCTGCCGCCGCACGTCGATACCTTCGGCTACCAGTCGGCGCGGCATTACGGCGTCGAGATCGTCAAGAACCTGATGGTCGATGCCAAGACCACGACGCGGTGGTATTTCGTCATCGCCATGGGGCGCAAGGCCGGGCACCTGGCGCTCGGCATCGGCAAGTCGGCGGGGGCGACGGTGACGCTGATCACCGAGGAGTTCCAGTCGCCGATCAAGCTGCAGACCATCGTCGACACCCTGACCGCGAGCATCATCAAGCGGATGGCCGGCGGCCGCCGCGACGGCGTCGCGATCATTGCCGAGGGAGTGGTCCTCGACCTCACCGAGGAGGACCTTGCCGGGCTGCAGGACGTCGAGCGCGACGCCCACGGGCACCTGCGCATCGCCGAGGTCAACCTCGGGGAGATCCTCAAGTCCAAGGTCAGCGCGCGGCTGCGCTCGTTCGGGATCAAGACCACCATCGCCGCCAAGAACATCGGCTACGAGCTGCGCTGCGCCGACCCGATTCCGTTCGACATGGAGTACACGCGCGATCTCGGCTATTGCGCGGCCAAGTATCTGGTCGCCGGAGGCAACGCGGCGATGATCTCGATGCAGGGCGGACACTTCGTGCCGGTGCCGTTTTCGCAGATGATCGACGGCAAGACCGGGCGCACCGCGGTGCGGCTGGTGGACGTGCAGTCGACGCGCTACGCGATCGCCCGCCGCTACATGATCCGGCTGCGCCGCGACGATATCGAGGACCCGGGCGAAGTGGCGCGACTGGCGGCAGTGGCCAACCTCACCGAGCAGGAATTCCGGCGCCAGTTCGAGTATCTCGTGGCGGCCGAGCCGCCGCCGCTGCAGATGGACCAGCAGGGGGAGCGCGCGCAGGCGGTACGGTAACGACCGGGCGCGCCCCGGGGCGGGCGCAGAGGGAGTCTGGCATGCAGGGGATCGCTGCGTTGCTCGCCGCGCTGCCGCTCGTGGCCGGCGCATTGGCCGTGGCCGGGCCTGCGTCGGCGCAGGTCGAGAGCCCGGCCCGGACCGTCTACGTCACCCTCACCGACAAGGTCGGGTCGCCGGTGCCGGACCTGGCACCCGCCGACCTCACCGTCAAGATCGGCGGCAAGGCGCGGCAGGTCGTCCACGTCGAGCCGGCCACCGCGCCGCTGCGCATCGCCATCATCGTCGACGACAACGGCACCGGGATCTTCCGCTACGGCGTCGGCAAGTTCATCGAAAAGCTGCAGGGGCATGCCGAGTTCGCGGTCAGCAAGGTCACCGGACAGACGCAGAAGATCGTCGGCTACACCACCGACGTCCGCGAGCTGACCGAAGCGATCGGCCTGCTCGGTGCGAGGCCGGAGACCGCGGATGGCGGCCAGCTGCTCGAAGGCATCGCCGAGGCGGCGCGCGACTTCGAGAAGCGCCCCTCCCGCCGCGGCGTCATCATCGCGCTGACGGTCGGGGGCGAGGAGCACAGCACGCTGCCCGCGCACAACGTCCTCGACCAGCTGCGCAAGAGCGGCGCCGCGCTCCACGTCATCTCGGTGTCGAGCTCGGCGCTGCGCGCCACGGTGGCGGTGCAGAAGCCGGCGGCGCTGCTCGGCGAGAACCTCAATCTCAGCGAAGTGCTGGGCGAAGGGCCGAAACAGTCAGGCGGCAGCCGCGGCGAGATCGTCGCCTCGGCCGGGGTCGTCAACGGCCTCCAGCAGATTGCGATGGATCTGCTGCATCACCAATACGCCGTCTCCTACGAACAGCGCGGCGACGACAAGCCGTCGGAGAAGATCAGCGTCTCCACCAGGCTGCCGGGTGTGACGGTGGCGGCCCCGACCCGCATTCCGGAAAAGTAACAGCCAGCATCCGCCGCGGCGAGCCCCACCCGCCTCGCCGAGCAGTCGCGACTAGCGCGGCGGCATCGCCGCGAAGGTGCGGGCGATGTTGTCGACGAGCGCCAGCGTCGAGCGGACGCCGGCCTGCAGATAGCGCTCGCCCGCCTCCGGCGTCGATTGCCGCGCATCCCCCCACGTGCCGGACTTGGTCGCGCGATGCACCGAGCCCGGGGTGCTGAAGAAGAACGCCGAGTGCACGGCGCCGATGTTCGGGACGGTGAAGTCGGGGAACGGCGGAAATTCGGCGTTGGCGTTGTCGAGATCGACGAGGTCGGGATTGAGGGCCAGCACCGCCGAGGTCTCGGCGAGGTTGGCGTGCAGGCCGTTCTTCAGCCCCGAGAACTCCGCCACCTCCGCGGCCGTCAGCGCGTCCCAGTAATTGACCGGGAAGGCCTGCACTCCCTTCGGCATCCGCTCCGCGGCGTTGGCGCAGGCGTAGGCGATCGCGTAGGTGTTGTCGTAGTGGCCGTTGAGAAAGATGATGCGCTTGAAGCCGGAGGCGGCAAACGACGCGCACAGGTCCTCGACCAGCGCCATGAAGGTCGGGATGCGGATGTGGACCATGCCGGTGAAGCCGACGTGCGGGTACGACAGCGTGTAGGCGAGCGGCGGCGCGACCACGGCGCCGATCGTCGGCGCGACGCGCCGGGCGATCTCGTTGGGAATGATGACATCGGTGGCCAGCGGCCCATGCGGTCCGTGCTGCTCGGTGGCGCCGGTGGGGATGATCACGGTGTCGTGGCGCTCGAGGAAGGCCTCGACCTCCGGGTTGGTCATTTCTCCGAGGAATACAGTCGCTGGCTTCATCTCTCTCCT
>JBDTOB010000358.1:0-3788 GCA_039933435.1 Acidobacteriota bacterium
TCGCCGCGGTCGAGCAGCGGCCGCAGCTTCTCGATGGTCGCGTCCACGGGCTTGCCCGCGGGGATCATCATCATGATCCGCCGCGGCCGCTCGAGCGCCGCGGTGAAGGCCTCGAAGGTCGGCGTCCCCTCGAAGGCGGCGCCGGGGTGCGCCGCGAGGAACTCGCCAATCCACGCCGTCTCGAGGTTCCAGACCGCGACCCGGACGCCGCGCGACTCGATGTTCAGGGCGAGGTTGCGCCCCATCGTGCCAAGACCGATGATGCCGAACTGCGCTGTGCTCATACCACTCCCTGGGCCGCCACGACCGCGCGCTCGAAGGCGTGGTCCCGCGACCGGATGCGAAGCTCCTCGCCGATGAGGGACGCCAGATCGCGTCCGCCCAGCGACACCACCCGGGACGCCGCCGCGTGCCCCTCGACCCGCGCCGCGGTCTCGATGCAGGCGCCGTCGGCGCCGAGCGTCAGGGTCAGGGCCTGGTCGCCGCCGCCGAGCGCGATGCGCTCGATCGGCGCCGCGCCGGTTCCGAGCCGCCACTCGATCGCCACCGTCGAGGCCCAGTCCAGGCTCGACTTCAGCCAGCCGGCGTAGAGCCGCGCCGCATCGCGGTCGGCGCCCTCGATGGTCAGGCTGGTGAACGCCCCCGCGGCCTGGCGGATCTCGGGGATGTCGAAGAAGTGCGCCATCAGCGCCCGCCACCGCGTCAGCGCCGTCCAGCGCAGGTCGCTCGTCGCGGTCAGCGCTGCCAGGCTCTCCGCCCGCGCCCAGACCGCTTCCGGCGCCTCGGTATCGAGCACGAGCCGGTCGGCGAGCGCCGCCAGTCCGTCGAGATGCTCCGGCGCGCCGCCCCGCCACCACACCACCGTCGGGAGGCTCGACAGCCGCAGCGCCGCGACGGCGTTGTTCAGGTATTCCGGACAGAGCCCCTCGAGCGCCACCGCGTGCTCTCGCACCCGGACCGGCGGCGTCGGATTGGTGCCGTCGGAAATCAGGATGGCGCGCACGCCGATGTCGGTCAGCTGTTCCACCACCCCGGCCGCCTCGACCAGCCGCCCGTGCGGGCCGGTGACCACGAGCGTGGCTGTGAAGGTGTGCCCCGGGGCGCGTTTACCCTCGTCCTGGCGGGCGCCGCTCAGCGCCGCAGCCATCTCGGCGAACGGGACTTCTACGCCAAGCGGCAGCAGGGGGTCGATCGCCGGCGTCATCATAAGGTCCTCCATTGCCGCCCGTCGCGCTCAATCAGCGCGTCGGTCTCGGGAGCGCCCCACTCGCCCGACTCGTAGGTCGGGAGCGCCGTGGCCGCCTCGGCCTGCCAGCGCTCGTGCACCGGCGTGATCAGCGCCCACGACGCTTCGACGAAGTCGTGGCGCGCGAACAGTGTGGAATCGCCCAGCAGGGCGTCGAGCAGCAGCGTCTCGTAGGCCTCCGGGACGCTGCCTCCGAAGGCGCTGCCGTAGCGGAAATTCATCATCACCGGCGCCAGCTGCATCCGGGTCCCTGGCAGCTTCGCCTCGAACCGCACCGAGATCCCTTCATCGGGCTGGACGTTGATGATCAGCAGGTTCGGCGCCACCGACGACTCGCTGACGCGCTTGAAGATCTGGGTCGGCGGGCGGCGGAACTGAATGGCGATCTCGGTGGTCCGCTTCGGCAGCCGCTTGCCGGTGCGCAGAAAAAACGGCACCCCCGCCCATCGCCAGTTGTCGAGCTGCATCCGCATCGCCACGAAGGTCTCCGTGGTCGACCCGGCCGCGACCCCTGGCTCCTCACGGTAGCCGGGCACTTCCGTGCCCGCGACCCAGCCGCCCCGATACTGCGCGCGAACGACCTGCCGGGCGTCGTCGAGCGGCTGCACCGAGAGCAGCGCGTCCATTTTGCGATCGCGGACGCTATCGGCGGTGAAGGCAATCGGCGGCTCCATCGCCACCAGGGCGAGCAGCTGCATCAGGTGGTTCTGCACCATGTCGCGCAGCGCCCCGGCCCCTTCGTAATAGGCGGCGCGGCGCTCGACGCCGACGGTCTCGGCGGCGGTGATCTGCACGTGGTCGATGTAGCGCCGGTTCCAGACCGGCTCGAACATGCCGTTGGCGAAGCGGAAGACCATCAAATTCTGGACGGTCTCCTTGCCGAGATAGTGGTCGATGCGGAACACCTGCGACTCGTCGAAGTGCTGGTGGACGATCCGGTTGAGATCGCGCGCCGTCTTCAGATCGGTGCCGAACGGCTTCTCGATGATGATGCGCCGCCAGCCGGCGTCCGACGACGCCGCCAGCCCGGCCGCGCCCAGCTGCTCGATGACATTGCGGTAGGCGCCCGGGGGAATCGCCAGGTAGAAGAGCACCCCCCCGGCCCCCGACTCCTTGACGAGCGCCGCCAGGCGCTGGTAGATGGCGGGATTCTGGAAGTCGCCGCCGATGTAGCGCATTCGCTCGCTGAGCGATCGCGCGATCCCGTCCCCGGCCGCCGCCCCGGTGAACTCGCGCAGGCTGTCGCGGAACTCCTCCCGGAACCCTTCGTCGCCGAACTCCTCCCGCGCCACGCCGACGATCGAGAAGCGGGCGGGCAGGTGCTGATCGCGCGACAGCCGGTAGAGCGCCGGCAGCAGTTTCCGGCGCGTCAGATCGCCGGAGGCGCCAAAGATGACCATCGTCGCCGGCCCCGGGGTGGGCTCGAGACGCAGACCGTCCTGCAGTGGGTTCAGGGGCACTCCGGGATCATACCCGAGGAGCGCCGCGGCTATTTCCGCGCCGCCAGATACGCCGAGACCGCGTCGAGCTGCGCGGCGCTCAGCCGGTCGCCGAACGACGGCATCTCGGCATCCGGATCGACCTCCTCGGGATCCACAATCCAGCGGCGCAGCGTCGCGGCGTCGTGCTTCGATCCCTCGTGCGACAGGTCGGGGCCGTCCTTGCCACCGTCGCCGTCGAGCTTGTGGCAGCCGACACAGTAGCGCGCGAACACGGCGCCGACGGTTTCGAGGTGCGGGCTGAACCCGGGATACGGCTGCCGCGAGGCGCGGCGCGCGTAGGCCACGAGCGCCGCCGCTTCGCGCTCGCTGACCACCACCGGCGGGTCGCGGAGGCCGGGGGCGATCATCTCCGGGTCGAGCACGTGGCCCGCCAGCCACTCCGGGCCGCGGCTCGCCGGCAGTCCGTCGATCGGGTCGGCGCTGCCGCTGCCCGCATGGCAGCGGGCGCAGTCCGCCTTCACGGCCATCATCCGGCCGCCAATCTCGCGCAGCGTCCACGTGTCCGGCGCCGCCGAGGGAGCGGGACGATCCCGCCACCCGAGCGTGGTCAGCGTCACCACCGCGGCGGCGCCGAGGAGCACGCCAGCCAGCACCACGCGCCGATGCCGGGGATGCCGCGACGGCCCGCGGTCAATCCAGGGCAGCAGCGCCAGCAGCCCCGCCGCAATCCCCGGCACCACCATCGCGCCGACGACCTCCCACTTGCCGGGGAAGTACTTGAGCAGCTGGAAGAGGCCCAGGAAATACCACTCGGGCCTGGGAATGTAGGTCGCATCGGTGGGGTCCGCCGGTCCCTCGAGCGGCGGCATGCCGTGCCAGACGAAGGCGGCCAGCACCGCCAGCACCAGCAGCACCATGGTGACGTCGCGGGACGCCTGCGCCGGATAGAAGGGGGTCTCCGGTCCGGGGCGCGGCCGCACCGGCCCGGAAATGCCGTGCCGCCGCATCAGCACCATGTGCCCGACGACCAGCGCCACCAGCGCCGCCGGCAGGAAGATGACGTGCGCCGAATACCAGCGCGTCAGCGTCAGCGCGCCAAT
>JBDTOB010000359.1:0-3779 GCA_039933435.1 Acidobacteriota bacterium
CCCATCGGCGTCCGCTACGACGCGCCGATCGGCGACTGGCCGACCGGCAAGGCGCATCCCGAGCTGCTGAAGATGAAGCCCAGCCACGGCCACGATCAGACCATCGTCAACGGCGTCAGCCGCATCGGCTACATGACCGGCGGGCGCGGCGCGCTCTGGAAGGATGAGGACATGGCCGACGTCTTCACCTCGCGCGCCGTGCAGTTCATCGAGGCGCATCAGGCGAAGCCGTTCTTCCTCTACTTCGCGCTCCACGACCCGCACGTGCCGCGCATGCCGCATCCCCGCTTCGTGGGCGTTAGCGGCCTCGGGCCGCGCGGCGACGCCATCGTCCAGGCGGACTGGTCGGTCGGCGAGGTCATGGCCGCGCTCGACCGCCTCCACCTCGCGGACAACACCCTCGTGATTTTTACCAGCGACAACGGGCCGGTGCTGGACGACGGGTATCAGGATCAGGCGGTGGCGCTCTCCGGCAGCCACAAGCCGGGAGGGCCGTTGCGGGGTGGGAAGTACAGCATCTTCGAGTCAGGCACCCGGGTGCCGTTCATCACCCGCTGGCCCGGCCGGGTGAAACGCGGCCGCTCGGACGCGCTGGTCTCGCAGGTGGACCTGCTCGCCTCGCTCGCCGCGCTGGCGTCGCAGGCGGTGCCGGCCGGCGCCGGACCCGACAGCGTCAACACGCTCGCGGCGCTGCTGGGCGAATCGAAGGTAGGGCGGCGGACACTGGTCGAGCAGGGGGGCTCGCTCGCCCTTCGCGAGGGAACCTGGAAGTACATCGCCCCCGGCAAGGGGCCGAAGAAGAACGTCGAGACCAACATCGAACTCGGGAACGACCCGGAGCCGCAGCTCTACGACCTGTCGAAGGACCCCGGCGAGACCCGCAATCTCGCCGCCAAGTACCCCGATCGGGTCCGTGCCATGGGAGAGGCGCTCAGAAAGATACGGGGGGGGCCTTGACGCCCTTTCGCAGATTCTGGCTCACCCTGAACTTGACGATCCTGGTGATCAGCTCGAGCGGCAGGGGCTCATCGTGCGGGAATTGTACCGATCCTTTGGCGCTCTTGTAAGGGGCCAGCGCCGGAAAAAAGGCGGCGATGCCTGCAGCACCAGGGTAGAAGCCGATGTGGTGCGCGTAGCCGGCGAAGTGAACCAGGTTGCCGTTGAGGTAGAACGTCGGCATGCGGTAGCTGATCTTCTCGCTCGCCTGCGGCGCGGCTTTGTGGATCGTCCGCCGCACCCTCGCGAGCCGCGCTTTCACGGCTGACGGAAATCCCTCGAGGTAGTCGTCGATCGTTGCTGCTGATGGCGCGGACGCTTTCACCGGTCCCTCCTGACGCTGCAGTTCGCATGGCGCGTGACGACGGCGGGCGCCGCCCAGGCGGCTGCCCCACACTGGCGCCCGACCGCCAGTGTGTCATGCCACGATCCACGAACACGGCCTTCAGAACGTCGTGATGGCCTCACCCGCCTGGCACATCGGGCACTCCGCCGCCGGATAGTTCTCGGGCGCCGGATATTCGGCCAGCGCGAAGTTCGGCGCATCCACCTTCGCGATCGCCTCCATCCGGTCGCAGATCTCGGCGGTCGCGATCACGGTCCCGCCCGCCCCGGTCACCAGCTCGGCGCAGCGCTGGAACGTCTTCCCCGTATTCCGCACGTCGTCGGCCAGCAGCACGCGTTGTCCCTGCAGGTGCCTGGCGTAGAACCCGCGCAGCGAGAAGCCGTGCTCGTCGCAGGTGATCGGCGCGAAGCTGCACGGCGGGTGGGTGAGCGCGCGGCGGCCGTCGAGCAGGCCCGCGAGGGTGTGCGCCAGCAACGCGCCGCCGGTGGCGGGGCCGGCGACGACGTCGGTCGAGGCGAGGAGGTCGGCCGGGAGGATATCGAGGAGATCCTGAGCGAGCCGCCAGATGGTGGAAGGATGACGGAACAGCTGATGCGGGTTCAGGTAGAGGCGTCCGTGAAAGCCGTTGCCATAGTCGAAATGGCCGTCGCGCATCAGGACTTCGAGATCCTGGAGCGCCCGCAGCGCCCGGCGGCGCGGGTCATCATGCTGTCGTGTCACGTAGTCACACCTCTTGCCGTAAAGCCAACAAATGAATCGAGGCGCGCGTCCTTCACGAGCCCGCAGCGCGGTACAGCACCCGGCCGCCGACGATGGTGGCGACCACACCGCCGCGCAGCTGCCAGCCCTCGAACGGAGTATTCCGGGACTTGGACTGCAGCCCGGCGGCCCGGATCGTCACCGCGGCGTCGGGATCGAGAATGGTGATGTCGGCCGCCGCGCCCTCGGTCAGTGCCCCGCCCGGCAGGTGCATCACCGCCGCCGGGTTCACCGACAGCAGCTCGATCATCCGCCGCACCGGGATGCGGCCGCTGTGCACCAGCCGGTCGAAGACAATCGACACCGCAGTCTCGAGGCCGACGATGCCGAACGGGGCGCGGTCGAACTCGACCATCTTCTCGTCGGCGTGGTGCGGCGCGTGGTCGGTGGCGATGACGTCGACGCTGCCGTCGGCGATCCCCTCGAGCATCGCGTCCCGATCCGCCGCTTCCCGCAGCGGCGGGTTCATCTTCAGGTTGGTGTCGTACTTCACCGGGCCGTCGAGCGCCTCGTCGGTCAGGGTGAAATGATGCGGCGAGACCTCGCAGGTGACGCGGACGCCGCGCTCCTTGCCCGCCCGCACCGCGCGCAGCGACTGCCGCGCGCTCATGTGCGCGATGTGGACGTGCGCCTCGGCCAGCTCCGCCAGCGAGACGTCGCGCTCGACCATGATCGACTCGGCCTCGCCGGGAATACCGCGCAGCCCGAGCTGCGACGCGAAGTAGCCTTCGTGCGCCACCCCGTCGGCCTTGAGTGACGGGTCCTCGCAGTGGTCGATGACCGGCACGCCGAGCATGCCGGCATACTCGAGCGCCCGCCGCATCAGCAGCGCCGTCGCCACCGGCCGGCCATCGTCCGTGAACGCCACGCACCCCGCGGCCTTCTGCTCCCCCAGCTCGGCGAGCTGCTCGCCGGCCGATCCAATCGACACCGCGCCGATGGGATAGACCCGCGCCAGGCCGGCCTCGGCCGCTTTCTTGAGAATGAACTGGGTGATGCCGGCGTGGTCGTTGACCGGATCGGTGTTCGGCATGCAGGCCACGGCGGTGAAGCCGCCGGCGACCGCCGACCGGGTGCCGGTCGCCACCGTCTCCTTGTGCTCCTGGCCCGGCTCGCGCAGGTGGACATGGATGTCGATCAGCCCCGGCGACACGATCCAGCCGCGTTTGAGCTCGAAGACCTCGGCGCCCTCCACCGGCAGATCGCGCCCGACCCGGCCGATGCGGCCGTCCTCCACCAGCACGTCGAACGCGCCATCCCGCCCGTTGACCGGATCGATGACCCGGCCTCCCTTCAGCAGCAGTTTCATCAGTCGGCTACTTTCAATGCTCATCGAGCGGGCCGCCGGCCTCGCGGCCCGACAGCAGATAGAGGACGGCCATGCGGACCGCCACGCCATTGGCGACCTGCTCGAGAATCACCGAGCCCGGTCCGTCGGCGACCTCGGAATCGATCTCGACGCCGCGGTTCATCGGGCCCGGGTGCATCACGATGGCGTCGGGCTTCGCCCGTGTCATGCGTTCCGGCGTCAGGCCGAACAGCGAGAAGTACTCGCGCACCGAGGGAATGAAGTGACCGTGCATCCGCTCGTGCTGGATGCGGAGCATCATCACCACGTCCGCGCCTTCCACCGCCGCCTCCACCGAGGTCGTCCGGCGCACGCCGAACCGGTCCAGGC
>JBDTOB010000360.1:0-3777 GCA_039933435.1 Acidobacteriota bacterium
GACAGGTCCAGCTCGCAGGCGAAGAAGCGGACGAAGGCGCGGCGGCGCAGCGTCACGTGATCGCGGATCGTGCCGCAGAGGACCGGGTAGGCAGCCTCGAGCGCGTCGAGCACGGCGCGCTGGGTCACCGGTCCGTCGACCCGCAGCCGCACCTCGTCGTCGACGCGCGCGAGCGTCCGCAGATGCGCCGGCAGCAGCACCCGAATCATCGCAGTGTCTGGACCTCCACCGACACGACCGGCGGCAGATCGCGGACGATCGCCGACCAGTGGTCGCCGGCATCCGCCGAGACATACACCTGCCCGCCGGTGGTGCCGAAATACACGCCGCAGGCATCGAGGGCATCCACCGCCATGGCGTCCCGCAGCACGTTGACGTAGCAGTCCTGCTGCGGCAGCCCCTTCGTCAGCGCCTCCCACTCGTCGCCGCCGCTGCGGCTGCGATAGACGCGCAGCCGGCCGTCCGGCGGATAGTGCTCGGAGTCGCTCTTGATGGGGACGACGTAGATCGTTTCCGGCTCGTGGGCGTGGACGTCGATGACGAAGCCGAAGTCCGAGGGCAGGTTGCCGCTCACTTCCCGCCACGACTCGCCGGCATCGTCGGTCCGCATCACGTCCCAGTGCTTCTGCATGAAGAGCACGTCCGGGCGCGACGGGTGCATGGCGATGCGGTGGACACAGTGGCCCACTTCCGCCTCCGGGCTGGGAATGCCCTGCGAGGTGAGACCGCGATTGATGGCCTTCCAGGTGGCGCCGCCGTCGTCGGACCGGAACACGCCTGCCGCGGAGATGGCGACGAAGATGCGCCCGTCGCGATGCGGATCGAGCAGGATGGTGTGCAGGCAGAGGCCGCCGGCCCCCGGCTGCCAGCGGGAGCCGGAGCCGTGGCCGCGCAGGCCCGGCAGCTCGCTCCAGGTCTGTCCGCCGTCGGTGGTGCGGAAGAGCGCGGCGTCCTCGACCCCGGCGTAGACCGTGTCGGGATCGGTCAGCGACGGCTCCAGGTGCCAGACGCGCTTGAACGCCCACGGGTGCGGCGTGCCGTCGTACCACTGGTGCGTCCCGGGGACGCCGTCGTAGACGAACTTGTTGCCGGCCGGCTCCCAGGTGCGGCCGCCGTCGTTCGATCGCTGCGTCACCTGTCCGAACCAGCCGCTGGTCTGCGACGCATAGAGGCGATCGGGATCCGCGGGCGATCCCTTGACGTGGTAGATCTCCCAGCCGCCGAAATGCGGCCCGCTCACGTCCCAGCGCTCCCGCTTGCCATCGGACGTCAGGATGAATGCGCCTTTCCGCGTCCCGACCAGCACCCGCACACCACTCATCACTGCTCTCCCGCGACGGCGAAGGCCACCACCGCTGTTCCGACTTTGCTGCCGCTGACTTTGCCGTGCCCGCCGGCGCAGACCACGATATAGCGGCGCCCCTTCCACATGTAGGTGCCGGGCACCGAGTGAGCGGAAAACGGCAGGTCCCCCTCCCAGAGCTGGCGCCCGTCGTCGGCGGCGAAGGCGCGGAGCTTCGTCTCGAAGACCGTGCCGCCGAAGAAGACGACGCCGTTGACCGCCAGCGGACCGCCGAGACCGGGCAGGATCGGCGCCTCCCACTTGAGCTTGCCGGTGGCGACGTCGATCGCGGCGATGGCGCCCCACGGCGCCTCGTTGCACGGGCGACCGTCCGGCCCCAGGAAGGTCCGGCGTGTCATGCCGAACGGGGTCCCTTTCTGGGCCGCGTATTCCTGCCCGAGGCGCTCGCCGGTGTCACCATGGCCGCCCGAATCGTAGGCCGCGCGCGGAATCAGCCGCACCACCGTGGCCAGCCGGTTCGCCGCGACGAACAGCAGGCCGCGGTCCTTGTCGTACGACCCGCTCCCCCAGTTGGCGCCGCCGACGTTGCCCGGAAACACCAGCGTCCCGCCGAGCGACGGCGGCGTAAAGACCCCCTCGTAGCGCAGCTTGTGGAACTCGTCGGTGCACCAGCCCTCCTTCGGCACGAAGCGCTGCTCCGTGAACACGCCGCTCGCGGGGAAGGGCTGAGTGGCCGAGGCGCTCTCACCCTCGACGTCCGAGGCGGGCACCGGCCGTTCCTGCACCGGCAGCAGCGGCGTGCCGGTCAGACGGTCGAGCGCGAAGTAGTGCCCCATCTTGGTCAGCACGCCGACGGCGGGTGTCTCGCCGATCTGAATCAGCGCCGGCCGGGAGGCGACGTCGTAATCCCAGAGATCGTGATGCACCACCTGGAACGCCCAGATGAAGGCGCCCGTGGACGCCCGCAGGGCGACGACGGAGTTGGCGTGGCGGTCCTCGCCGCGCCGCAGGCCGCCGTAGAAATCGGGAGAGGCGCTGCCGGTCGGCACGAAGACCATGTCCCGCGCCTCGTCCACGGACATCGGCGCCCACGCGTTGGCGGCGCCGGTCCGGCCGGGCGGTGTCGGATCCCAGGACCACACCGGCGCGCCGGTTCTGGCATCGAAGCCGCGCACCGTGCCGCGCTCCATCTCCGCCCTGCCGTTGTCGCCGATCGACGAGCCGACGATGACGACCGAGCCGGAGACCACCGGCGGCGACGTGATCTGGTAGTTGCCGTCGTTGGGCTGGTCGGAGATCTTCGTTTCCCAGGCGAGCGTGCCGTTCTTCGCGCGGATCGCCATCAGCCGGGCGTCGATGGTGCCGAAGTAGACCAGCCCGCCGGCGACCGCGACGCCCCGGGCGGTGACTTCGGAGTAGTCACGACGGGGAGCGACGTGGGGGTCGAACCGCCACCGCTCGACGCCAGTGCCGGGATCGAGCGCGACGACCTGGTTGAACGGCGTGATCACGAACAGCTGACCATCCGCCAGCACCGGGGTCGCCTCGAATGCCGCGAGGCCCGCGGCGCGGTCGTCGGGAGCGGGGGCTTTCAACTCAGTCGTCCAGACCGGCGCGAGACGGGGCGCGGTGGCCGGCGACAGGTCGACCGCGGCGACCAGGAGCAACAACGGCAGCAGCATCGACGTATTTTGCCACGACCTGAGGCGGGTCGCGGCGGGAGAGCCCCGGGGCTGGCATAATGGTTGGACGAACCTCACCAACTCGCCCGGCGGCCCGCGCCCCTGGCTTTTTCGTCCACAGGATCGCACCAAGATGACTACTCCCCTCCGCGTTCTCGTCGCCGGCTGCGGCAACATGGGCGCCAGCCACGCGCGCTCGTACCACAAGATGCCCGAGTTCGAGCTGGTCGGGCTCGTCAGCCGCGGCCCGGCGTCGCGCGAGGCGCTCAGCGCCGAGCTTGGTGGCGTGCCGCAGTTCAGCGACTACTACGAAGCGCTGAAAACCAGCCGCCCTGACGTCGTCAGCATCAACACCTACCCGGAGACGCACGCGGCCTACGCGCGCGCCGCCCTCGAGGCCGGCTGCCATGTCTTCTGCGAGAAGCCGATTGCCGAGACGGTGGCGGAAGCGCAGTCGATCGTCGACACCGCCAGGGCCCGCGGCCGCAAGCTGGTCATCGGCTACATCCTGCGCGTCCACCCTGCCTGGATCCGCTTCATCGAGATCGCCCGCACTCTCGGCAAGCCGCTGGTGATGCGCATGAACCTCAATCAACAGAGCCATGGCGTCTCCTGGACGACCCATCGCAACCTGATGAAGTCGATGAGCCCGATCGTCGACTGCGGCGTGCACTACGTCGACGTGATGTGCCAGATGACCGGGGCGCGTCCGGTCAGCGTCTCCGCCATCGGCGCGCGGCTGTCCGACGAGCTCAAGCCGGGGATGTACAACTACGGCCACCTGCAGGTGAC
>JBDTOB010000361.1:0-3777 GCA_039933435.1 Acidobacteriota bacterium
GTTCTACGAGGTTCGGGCGCGGGAGAAATTCATGACAGTCAGGCGCGTGCGGGCGGGGGGGTTGGCGGCGGTGCTCTTCGGGCTGGCGGTGATGGGGGGGCGGGCGCAGCAGGCGACGCCGACGCCGCCGGCGCAGCGCGCCACGGAGGGGATCGCCCAGGGGGTCACGGCCGTGCTCGTGGACGTGGTGGTGCGGGATCGGCGCGGGCAGCCGGTTCGTGACCTGACGCAGGCCGACTTCCAGGTGCTCGAGGATGGGGTGCCGCAGCCGCTCGGCTCGTTCTCACGCGTGTTCGAAGGAGACGCCCCGCCGCCGGAGGCCGCGCCCGCGGCGACGGGGGCGCCGACTACCACGGCTGGAGGGGCTGGAGGGGCTGGAGGAAACGACGACCGGGCCCAGGCGGTGACCGCGATTGTCTTCGATCGGCTCAGCCCCGAGGCCCGGCGGCTGGCGGTCCAGGCGGCGCAGGGCTATCTCGGCAACAAGGACGAGGCTCCCGGCTACATCGGCATCTTCGGCGTCGACCTCTCGTTGACCTCCTACAGCCCGTTCACCCGCAACGCCCGCGTCCTGCGCGAGGCGCTGACGAAGATCGGCAGCCGCGGCTCGGCAAGCTTCAACAGCCCCGAACAGCAGCAGCAGAAGGCGACCGCGGATCGGCAGGCGGGTGCCGGCGCCGGCGCCGCGGCCCCGGCCAGTACGCAAGCGGGCGCGGCCGGCGCGGCCGGCGGCGGCCGCGGCCAGGCGATGCTCGGGCAGATGCAGTCGAAGATGATCGAAGACTTCCAGGTGATGGAGCGCGACCAGCAGGGCTATTCGACCACCAACGGCCTCTTCGCCATCATCAATACGCTCCGCCAGCTCCCCGGCCGCAAGAGCATCGTCCTCTTCTCCGAGGGGATTGCGATCCCGCCAGCCGTGCAGCGACTGTTCCTCGGAGTGGTGGACGCCGCCAACCGCGCCAACGTCAGCATCTACGCGATGGATGCCGCGGGGCTGCGCGCCGAGAGCGAGCAGGCCAAGATCCGCGACCAGGTCAACGCCGCGGGCGCGGGCGGCGGCGGCATTCTGGCGTCGGACAACAGCGGCGGCCCGCTCTCGCAGGCGCTCGAGAAGAACGAGGATGTGCTGCGGCAGGACCCGCACAACGGCCTCGCCGGGCTCGCCGAGAGCACCGGCGGGCTGATGTTCGAGAACACCAACAACCTGCGCCAGGGCTTCGATCGCGTCGAGAGCGATCTGCGCAACTACTATCTGCTGGGCTACACCCCGACCAACGAGACCTTCGACGGCCACTTCCGCAACATCGAGGTCAAAGTGACCCGTCCCGGCGTGACCGTGGCAGCACGCAAGGGCTACTTCGCGGTTCGCAACAGCGGCGGCGCGCCGGTGAACGCGTGGGAGGCGCCGGCGCTCGGCGCGCTCGAGAGCAAGCCGGTGCCGAACGCCTTCCCGATGCGCGTCGGCGCGCTGCTGTTCCCCGAACGCGACCGCCCCGGCCTCGTCCCGGTCGTCGTCGATCTCAAGACCGCGCCGATCACCTTCCAGCCCGCGGCCGACGGCAGGACCTACTCGTCCGATTTCTCGGTGCTGGTCCGGTTCCTCGACGGACGGAACCAGGTGGTGCGGAAGGTGAGCCAGCACTACGAGATCAACGGGCCGATCGCCGATCTGGATCGGGCGAAGCAGGGTGAAGTGATCTTCTACCGCGAGCCCGAGCTCTCGCCAGGCCTCTACACCGTCGAAGCGGTCGCCTACGACGCGCTCTCGGGCAAGTCGTCCGTGCGCCTCGCCACCGTCGAGGTCCCGCCCACGGAGACCGGCGCGCTGCGGATGAGCAGCCTGGTGCTGGTCAAGCGCGGCGAGAAGGTGCCCGAGAAGGACCGGCGCGTTCAGAATCCCCTGCTCGTCAAGGATGTCGTCCTCTATCCCAATCTCGGCGACGCCGTGAACAAGGCGACGAAGGAGGTCGCGTTCTACTTCTCGATCTATCCGGCTGCCGGCGCGGCGCCGGAGGCGACGCTGCAGCTGCTCAGGGACGGCACGGCGGTGGCACAGCTGCCGATGCCGGTGCCGGCCGCTGATGCCTCCGGCCGGATCCAGGTCACCGGCCGCCTGCCAATCGACCAGCTGCCCGCGGCCACCTACGACCTGCGCGCGGTCGTGCGCCAGGGCTCCGCCCAGGTGTTCCGCTCGACGCTGTTGCGCATCGTGGAGTAGCCGGGCAGCTGAGGGCTGACATGCTCAGATCCCGCGTCGCCATCACCACCGCGGCCGTCGTGGCTCTGACCGGCGGCCTGCTCGCGCGCCAGACGCCGCAGAAGCCGGCGCCGCCGCCGGCCCAGCCGTCCTTCGCCGCCAGCACCACCGCGATTCTGGTGGACGTGGTGGTGCGCGACCGGAAGGGACGCCCTGTTACCGGTCTCACCGCCGCCGATTTCGAGATCCGGGAAGACGGCGCGCCGCAGACCATCGGCTCGTTCTCACAGATCACGCGCGGCGGCGGCATCGGCGTCGGCGTGGCCTGGAAGAGAGGCGACGTCACCAGCGTCCGGCCCGGCGGTGCCGCGGCCGCAGATCCCGCCTCAGCCCCGGAGGAGACATCTACCGCGCTGGTCTTCGATCACCTGTCCTCCGAATCACTGCGCCTGGCGCAGCGCGCCACGCTCGGCTACATCCCGATGAGCGGTGAGTCGGGCGCCCGCGTCGGCGTCTTTGCCACCGATCCCGGCCTCCATGTCGTCCAGCCCTACACCACCGATCGCGGCCTGGTCCGACAGGCGGTGGCCGCCGTGGTGCCGTCCGGCACCTCGGCCGAGGAGCAGAAAGCCGAGCGCAACGACGAGCTCACCGGGCGGCGCCGGCAGCTGCAGGGAGAGGTGCAGGCCGCCGTCGCGGGAGCCGTCGGCGGGAGCAGCGCGGCGCTGGCGCGCAACGCCGCGGAGCTGGGACGGCGCGAGACCGAGCTCCGCATGATCCAGACCGAGCTCAACATGATCCGCTCGTTCGACAACCTCGATCGCGATCATCGCGGCTACGACACGGCGGCCGCGCTGCTGGCGGTGGTGCGCTCGCTGGCGGAGCGGCCGGGCCGCAAGACCGTCGTCTTTTTCTCCGAAGGCCTGCCGGTCTCCCCGGCGCTGTCGGCCCGGCTCGATCTCGTCATCGACGCCGCCAACCGCGCCAACGTCACCGCCTATGCGATTGATGCGAACGGCTTGCGCGCGAAAAGCAACCTGACCGCCGCCGGCAAGGAGCTGCAGGCGTTCGCGGAGGAGCGGATCGTCCAGACCACCTCGGGCTCGGACCGGACCGATCAGCCGCTGACGATGGCGCTCGAACGGGTGCAGGACACGCTGATGCTGGACTCCCGGTCCGGTCTGGCGCGGCTCGCCGACCAGACCGGTGGCTTCCTGATGGAGCAGTCCAACGATCTTTCCTCGGCGTTCCGGCGGATAGACGAGGACAACCAGTTCCACTACCTGCTGACTTACTCTCCAACCAACCTGACGTTCGACGGCCGCTTCCGGACGATCCAGGTCAAGGTCCGGCGCCCAGGGATGCAGGTCTTTTCCCGCAAGGGCTACCGCGCCGCGCGCCGGCCCGGCGCCATCGACGCCGGCGGCTACGAGAGCCCGGCGCTGGCGCTGCTCGACCGCACGCCGCTGCCCAACGCCTTCCCGGTGCACGCCGCCGGGTTCAGCTTTCCTGAGCCCTCGCGCCCTGGGCTGGCCCCCATCGTCGTCCGCCTGACCACCGCCGCGCTCCACTTCGAC
>JBDTOB010000362.1:0-3770 GCA_039933435.1 Acidobacteriota bacterium
CCCGACCAGGTCCAGGTCCAGGGCGTCGTCGTCGGCGTCATGCGCCGGTATTAGTGGCCTGTCCTCTAGTCGCGGCGGCCGGGACGCGGTAATCTTGGGCAGCCATGACTGAACGCAAACAGATCAACTTCACCATCGTTCCCGACGACAGCGCCGACCTGCCGCGCACCTACGCCAACTTCTGCGCGATCTCGCATACGCCGTTCGACTTCACGCTGTCGTTCTGCGAAGTGCTGCCGCTCTCGGAGAAGGACATCCACGCCGCCGAGGCCGATCACGTGGTGCGCGCTCCGGTGCGATCCAAGATCGTCGTCCCGCTCCAGGTGGTGCCGAATCTGATTGCGGCGCTGCAGGAGCACATGCGGGTCTATTCCGAATCGACCGGTAACAGCTGGGACGCCAAGGGCCCGGTTCACTGAGCCGCACTACAATCGGGGAATGCCCACGCGTGCCGCCGCCCGCCCGCCGCGAGCGCTGACCAAACCGCCGAAGACGGCGGCCGAGACCCGCCGCATCATGGCGGCACTCGCGAAACAGCATCCCAACGCCGACACCGAGCTGCACTTCTCCAACGCCTACGAGCTGCTGGTCGCCACCATCCTCTCGGCGCAGTGCACCGACGAGCGCGTCAACCAGGTCACGCCGGCGCTGTTCAAGCGCTATCCCGACGCCCGCGCGCTCGCCCGGGCTTCGACCGACGAGCTCGAGCCGCAGATCCAGTCCACCGGCTTCTTCCGGGCGAAGTCGCGCTCGCTGGCCGGCATGGCCGAGGCGCTGGTCACCGCACACGACGGCCAGGTGCCCGGCACCATGGAACAGCTCGTCAGCCTGCCCGGCGTCGGACGCAAGACCGCCAACGTCGTCCTCGGCCACGCCCTCGGGGTGCCGGGGCTGCCTGTCGATCGCCACGTGCTGCGGGTCGCGAACCGGATCGGCATTGCGAAATCGGACGAACCGGAGATCGTCGAGCGTCAGCTCGGCGCCGCGATGCCGCCGCCGGAGTGGACGCGCACTTCCGACACCCTGATTCTCCACGGCCGCCGCATCTGCAAGCCGAAGCCGCTCTGCGATCGCTGCGCGGTGCGCGACGAGTGTCTCTACTACCGCTCGCTCGGCGCCAAGGCGGCGCCGCGGCGGCGGACGCGGGCGCGCGCATGACCCGCGAGCGCTTCACGCATCTGGTCGAGTCGGCGCTCGAGGAGATTCCCCGCCGCTTCCGCGCCGAGATGGCCAACGTCGTCGTGGTCGTCGAGGACGAGCCGGCGCCGGAGCTCCTTGCCGAGATGGAGATCGAACCTCCCGATTCGCTCTACGGGCTGTATCAGGGCACGCCGCTGCCCGAGCGCGGCTGGGGCTACGGCAACGTTCTGCCGGACCGCATCTCCATCTACCAGCGGCCGATCGAGGAGTCCTGCGCAGACGACGAGGAGATCAGGAACTGCGTGGCGGAGACGGTGATTCATGAGTTCGGCCATTACTTCGGGATGAGCGAGGAAGAGATCGAGGAGATCGAAGAGAAGTACTGGCGCGGCGACTCGCTCGACGGCGTCTAGCCGCGGACCATGCGAGCCAAGAAGCGCTACGGCCAGCACTTCCTCGAGGCGGCGTGGGCCGACCGCCTGGTGGCGGCCATCGATCCGCGGCCGGAGGACCGCTTCCTCGAGATCGGTCCCGGGCCGGGCGCGTTGACGCTGCGGCTGGCGGCGAAGGTCGCGCATCTCACTGCCGTCGAGCTCGATCCGGAGATGGTCGCGCTGCTCGCGCCGCGGCTGCCGGCGAATGTCACCCTGGTCGAGCAGGACGTTCTCGCGGTGGACATGGCGGCGCTGGTCGAGCCGCCGTTCCGGGTGGCCGGCAACCTGCCCTACAACGTCTCCTCCCCCATCCTCTTCGCGTTGATCGCCGCGCATCGCCGCGGCGGCGGCCCGGTCGATGCGACGCTGATGCTGCAGCGCGAGGTGGCCGAGCGCATCCACGCCGCCCCTGGCGGCCGGGATTACGGCGTGCTGTCGATCCTGGTGCAGCTGCACGCCGACGTCACGCCGCTGCTGTCGCTGCCGCCCGGCGCGTTCCGGCCGGCACCGAAGGTCCATTCGCGCGTCATCCGGCTGCGCTTCCGGCCGCCCGCCGTGACGCTGACGGACGAGCCGGCATTCGAGGCGATGGTCCGGACCATGTTCATGCAGCGGCGCAAGACGCTGCTCAACGCGCTCCGCCCCTACGCGGCCTCGATCGGCCGCGACGCCGGACGGGCGCTGGCGGCCGCGGCGATCGACCCTTCCCGGCGCCCCGAAACCCTGCAACTTGCAGAGGTGGCGCGGCTTGCGGAGGGTTTCGTTTTCCCCTGAGCGCAAGCTGTGCTATAGTTTGCGCAATTTTGCACAGTCCCTGGACGGCCGTCCCAGCGGCGCCAGGTGGACACACGAACGCGGCTCCCAGCCGCTTGCGCGAGAGGATCTGCCCACCCGGGCAGCGCTCCGATGGCGCCGGTGTCCTTCGACTGTCGGGCACCGCCTGTTCTTGAACTTTTCTCTGAACCTGTAGTCCGGCGGCAGGCCGTCCTCCTGCGATGTGTGGTGCCTAAAACTGGTGACTGACGATTCAACGGTAGCTTCGGGCGCGCCGCCGCTGGAAATCATTCCGCTTGGCGGCCTCGGCGAATTCGGCATGAACATGATGCTGGTCTCGTGCGGCGAGACCGCCATCCTGGTCGATGCCGGGGTGATGTTCCCCGAGCCCGAGCTGCTCGGCGTCGACCTGATCATTCCCGACCTGCGGCAGCTCCAGCAGTACAAGATCTCGGCGCTGGTCCTGACCCACGGCCACGAGGATCACATCGGCGCCGTGCCGCACGTGCTGCCGCTCTTCGACGGCCCGGTCTACGGCACCGCGCTGACGCTGGCGTTCGTCGGCAACAAGCTCGAGGACCGCGACACCGCCGGGAAGGCGCGGCTCGTCACCGTCAAGCCGCGCGAGCGGGTGCAGGTCGGATCGTTCGCGATCGAGTTCATCCGCGTCACCCACAGCATCCCGGACTGCGTCGCGGTGGCGATCCACACGCCGCGCGGCGTGGTGATCCACACCGGCGACTTCAAGATCGACCAGACGCCGCTCGACGGCGAGGCGGTGGACGTGCACCGGCTGGCGGAGCTGGGCTCGGCCGGCGTCCTGGCGCTGCTGGCCGACAGCACCAACATCGATCGCCACGGCTTCACCGGCTCCGAGGTCGAGGTCATCGACGGCTTCGAGGAGGTCTTCACCAGTGCCACCGGCAAGATTGTCGTCGCGATGTTCGCCTCGAGCCTCTACCGCATGCAGATCATCGCCGACCTGGCGGCGCAGTTCGACCGGCGGCTGGCGCTGGTCGGCCGCGGCGTGATCGACAACGCCGAGATCGGGCAGCGGCTCGGCTACCTGCGCATCCCCACCGGGGTCCAGATCCGCGACAGCGACGTCCGCAACTTTCCGGCCCAGGATGTCGTCTGCATCTGCACCGGCTCGCAGGGAGAGCCTCAGGCGGCGCTGCCCCGCATCGCCATCGACAACCACCGTACCGTCAAGCTCGAACCCGACGACGTCGTCGTCTTCTCCGCCCGGGAGATTCCCGGCAACGAGAAAGCCATCGGCCGGGTGATGAACAACATCGCCCGCCGCGAAGCAGAAATCGTCACCGACGCCGACACGCACGTCCACGTCTCCGGCCATGGCAGCCAGGAAGAGCTCAAGCTCATGCTTTCACTGGTCAGGCCGAAGCACTTCGTGCCGATACA
>JBDTOB010000363.1:0-3765 GCA_039933435.1 Acidobacteriota bacterium
TGAACTGGGTGCGGCTGACCGGCTTGGCGAGCAGCGCGTAGATGCTGCGGCGCTCCACTTCCTTGGACACCAGGCCGATGCCGATGAAGAGGGCAATGAAGAGGCCGAAGATCGAGGTGGCGGCCAGCCCCAGGTCCTTGATGATCTTGACGTCCTGCCCCGCCGTCAGCTGCCCGAGCACGTAGGAGGCGCCGATCAGAAGGACGGCAAACGCGACGAGGTTGTAAGGGACGCGGTCGCGGACCGATTCGCGGAAGACGTTGACGGCAACGGTGCCGATGGCCCGCATCAGGCGCCGCTCCCCGCCGCTGCGCCCGGGCCGCCGGCATCGCCTGGGGCCTCGCCGCGCGCGCCCCGGCCCACCGCCGCGACCCGCTGCATGAAGAAGTCCTCGAGCGAGTCGCGAAGCGGGTTGAGCGACACCAGCGACCCGCCCGCGGCCGTGAGGTCGGGCAGCAGCGCTTCCGGCGGCTGCGAGAGTGAGAGCTCGAAGGTGTAGCGTCCCGGAGAAATTTCGGTGGCGCGGGAGACACCCGCCGCGAGCCGTGCGACCACGTCCGGCGTCAGGCCGGCGACGACCATTTCCCAGCCGCGGGCCTGGAAGGCCTGGAGGTCGGAGAGGCGGCCGATGGCCGCCAGCCGCCCGGCGGCGACGATGGCGACGCGGCCGCAGAGCGCTTCGGCATCGGCCAGGATGTGCGAGCTGAAGAACACCGTTCGCCCCTGATCGCGCAGGTCCAGGATCAGGGCCCTGACATCGCGCCGGCCGATCGGGTCGAGCCCGGACATCGGCTCGTCGAGGAAGACCACCTCGGGTTCGTTGAGGAGCGCCTGGGCGATGCCGACGCGCTGGAGCATGCCCTTCGAGAACTTCCGCAACTGCAGCCGTCGCTCGCCGCCGATGCCGACGCGGTCGAGCAGCGCATCGACGCGCCGCCGCCGATCCGCCCGGGCAAACCCGAACAGCCGGCCGAAGTAGTGCAGCAGCTCTTCGGCGGTCAGGTAATCGTAGAAATAGGGGTTTTCGGGAAGGTAGCCGATCCGGCGCCGCGTCGCGACGTCTCCGGCCGGCCGGCCGAGAATCTCGGCGTGTCCGGAGGTCGGGTAGATCAGCTGCATCAGCAGCTTGAGCGTGGTGGTCTTGCCGGCGCCGTTGGGCCCGAGAAAGCCGAACACCTCTCCCGCCGGGACCTCGAGGGTGAGCGCCTCGAGCGCGCGATACGGACGCTTCCGCCAGAAGCCCACCGCGTAGTCCTTGGTGAGCGCGTCCGTGCGGATGGCGGCAGACATGGTCAAGGCGGACCGGCCCGGGCTACTTGGCGCGCTGCAGCTCTACGGTGATGAGCGCGTCGATGTACTCGGGAGGCACCACCCCGGCGGGGAGCTTGCGGCCGTTCAGGAAGAAGGTCGGCGTCGAGGTCACGCCGAGCAGGCCGCCCATGCGGGCGTCTTCTTTCACTTCCTCGAGCGCCTTCGCATAACCGCCGTTGAAGTCGCCGATGCCGCCGACGCTCTTGGCGGCCTCGCGCACGCTCGACGGCGTCAGCGTAATCTGGTTCTCGTAGAGCCAGTCCTCCATGGCGGCGGCCTTGCCGGTCTGTCGCGCCATCACCACCGCGGCCGCGGCCTCGCAGGCGGCCATGTGGTTGCCTCCCGGCGCGTTGGGGTTGCACTCCCCTTCGAGCGGGAAGTGCCGGGCGATGAAGCGCACCTGGCTGTTGCCGGCGTACTTGGCGATCAGCCCGCGATACGTCTCATGGGCGCTGCGGCAGTGCGGGCACTGGAAGTCGCTGAAGCCGACCACCACCACCTTGGCTCCGGGCGCGGGATTGGACATGTCAACCCGCGGCTGGAGGTCCCACCACTTGATGAGCTCGGCGTGCTGCTGGTCGGTCAGCGCCGTCATCGGCGCGGCCGCCTGGGCGCGGACCGGTTCCCCCGGGAAATAGGCGATGACCGTCCCGGCGCCGACGAGATACAGCAGCGCCAGGACCAGCGCCAGGGGGCTGGAAAACAGATGACGGACATCGCGCGGTGCGCGGCGAGGCAGTGTGGTCATGGGAACGGTCGAGGCTCCACCGGAAATGATGAACAGCGCAATCACCGCGGCATAGGTCGCCGCGCAGAGCATGCAGAAGGTCTTCAACTGAATGTAGGAGGCCCACGCGAGATAGAGCGAAAAGGCGAGCGCCACGGTGGAGAGCGCGAACACGTAGGCCGGGACCGAGTCGCGCACACTCGACGCCTGCCTCCCGCCGAGACCGACGAGCAGCAGCACGAGCAGGAAGAAGAGGACGCCGAAGATCGCCACGGGCACGCCGAACAGGCTGCCGTACTGACTGAGATAGGCCTGGGTGCAGCTGACGGTGGCGTTGACGTCGCAGAAGCTGGTGTAGCCGGGGTTGGTCAGCAGCCGGTAGTGGACCACGCTCGACGCCGATGCCGCCGCGAGGCCGAAGGCGGCCGAGACAAGGAGAAGCATCCGGCTCTTGGTGGTCATGGCTTGAGGCTCAGTTGTACCGCGCGTGGGACCGACGGTCAAGCACGCGCCCGCGATGCGTCTATTTCACCTCGCCGCCATGCGGCGGCGGCCCGGTTTCGGACATGTGGCCGGCAAAGCTGGCGTCGTCCACGAAGATGGCCCGGTCGGTGTTGGTGGCAAAGAACCGCCGGCCCGAAATCCCCGGGCGAAGCGGGTCCGCGGTCAGCTGATAGCCCTGCAACAGCGGCTCGCCGGTGCACGACTGATCCTCCAGGCTGAGCGGCGTCCCCCCGAGTACGAACTGATAGCCGGATTTCTCGAGCGGGTCGCCCGCGAGGTCGGGGCTGAGGAACGCCGCGCCGGTGGCGGGGAGCGGCACGACCAGGCTGGCGAGCGTGGCCGCGTAGTGCTGTCGGCCGCAGACCTGGGCGAAGGCGAACTGCGCCTGGTTGACCGCCCCCAGCGTCGCAATCGCCGAGGCCTCGTTCCCCTGCAGGCGCGCGTGGAGGTAGATGCCCATGCTGATCGACGCCAGGATCCCGATGATCGCGACGACAATCAGCAGCTCGATCAGGGTAAAGCCCCGAGCGTCCCGGCCTGTCCGCATGGTGGTCAACAAAACAAAAGGTGGGATCCCTTGGGGGATCCCACCTCGATTATGACCCGAACCGCCGTTACTGAACCGGCGTCGTCGCGGCGTTGACGAGGGCCGCCGTGAACGTGGTGCCGGTGTTGTCCTGGAAGATGGTCGCGCGCTGGTCGGTGCCGAACGAACGCTGACCGGTCGAGCCAACTGCCGACGGGTGGGCTTCCGCGAAGTAGGAGGCAATCGCCGCCGCCGACGACGTGTTGCAGGTTGCCGCCGCCGCCACGACCACCGTGGTCAGGAGGCCGGGGCCGGTGTTGACGATGTAGCCGCTCTTCACCACGCCGTCGATGTTGAGGTCGGGGCTGATGAAGCCCGCCGTGCTGCCGGTGGGCGCCAGGGCCAGGTCGGCCAGGGTCTGAGCGTAGCCGCCGCTCGCGCAGCTGGACGAATAGGTGGACTCGGCGCTGTTGATGGCGCGCATCGAGCCGATCGCCGAGGCCTCGTTACCCGACATGCGGGCGCGAAGCAGTCCGGGAATCGCGATCGCCGCGATGATGCCGATGATGGCCACGACGATCAGCAGCTCGATCAGCGTGAAGCCCTTCTGGTTGCGAACTTTCATGTCTCTCACTCCTCAATATGGTTTCGACTGGATCAGCTCTCGGTTGGTCGGGTTCTGATGTGTTCCCAGCCG
>JBDTOB010000364.1:0-3764 GCA_039933435.1 Acidobacteriota bacterium
GATTGCCGTCCTTGGTGACGTGGCCGACGAGGAAGGTCGGGATGTTCTGCCCCTTGGCGGCGAACAGCAGCTGCGTCGCCGCTTCGCGCACCTGGCCGATACTGCCGGGGGCGGACTGGAAGCGCAGCGAGAAGACGGTCTGAATCGAATCGACGATCAGGAAGGACGGCTTGAGCCTGGCGATCTCCTCGAGGATGCGCTCGAGGCAGGTCTCGGCGAGGATGTAGAGCGGCGCCCGCTCGATCCCCAGCCGCTCGCCGCGCGACTTGATTTGATGCTCCGATTCCTCGCCCGAGCTGTAGAGCACCGGGCCGTAGGTGCGGGCGAAGTGCGCCGCGGCCTGGAGCAGCAGCGTCGACTTGCCGATCCCCGGCTCGCCGCCGATCAGCACCAGCGATCCCGGCACCACGCCGCCGCCGAGGACGCGGTCGAACTCCCCGATCCCGGTAGTCAGCCGCTCCGCCACCAGGGTGTCGATCTCGGCGTAGAGCTGCGGCCCGGCGGTGACCGCCAGGCTGTAGCGCTTCGCGATATCGGCGGCCGGCGCGGCAGCGGCCTCGGCGGCACGCTCCTCCACCAGGGAGTTCCAGGCGCCGCATTCCGGGCACCGTCCCAGCCACTTCTGCGACTGCGCGCCGCATTCCTGGCAGGCAAAGACCGTCTTCGACTTCACTCGTAGACCCGCTGAATCCGCGCCCCGACCCGGCACAGCAGCTCATAGGGGATCGTCCCGATCGCCGCCGCCATCTCGCGCACGTCCATCATCTCATCGTCCTGGCGGCCGAGAAGGACGACCTCGTCCCCCGGCGCGGCGTCGGTGCCGGTGACGTCGATCATCGTCATGTCCATGCACACCGAGCCGACGATCGGGGCGCGGCGGCCGCGCACCAGCATGTGGCCGCGGCCGGCGAGGCGGAGATCCAGGCCGTCGGCATAGCCCGCCGGCACCACCGCCACCGTGGTCGGGCGGTCGAACACCGAGGTCATCCCGTAGCCGGTGCCTTCCCCGGGCCGCAGCCCCTTGACGGCGACGATGCGGCTGTGGAGCGACAATGCCGGGCGGAGCGGCAGCCGCGCCGCCAGCGGCGGCGGCACGATGCCGTAGAGGAGCAGCCCGGGGCGGACATAGTCGTACCAGACGCGCTCGTCGCGCAGCAGCGCCGCGGAGTTGGCGGCGTGGCGGATCGGCGTTTTCACGCCGAGCGCCGGCATCCGCAGCAGCGCGGCCTCGAAGCGCTCGCGCTGCTCGCCGAACAGCGGGTGCCCGGGATCGTCGGCGGTCGCGAAATGGGTGTAGACGGCGTCGATGGTCAGGCTGCCGCCGGCGGCAATCTCGGGAATGGTATCGGCCAGGTTGTCGTGGCGGAAGCCGAGGCGGTTCATGCCGGTGTCGATCTTGAGGTGGCAGTGCAACTGGAGCCGATGGCGCGCCGCGGCCGCCTGCAGCGCCCGGGCGGCCGACGGGGTCGAGATGGTCGGGGTCAGCTGGTGATCGAACACCCCCTCGAGATCGCTGACGCTCAACGCGCCGAAGATCAGGATCGGGGCGCGCACCCCTCCCCGCCGCAGGACCACCCCTTCCTCGATATCGGCGCAGGCGAGCATCGCCGCGCCCGCGGCCTCGAGCGCCAGCGCCACTTCCACCGACCCATGGCCGTAGGCGTTGGCCTTGACCACGGCGACGATCCCGGGCGGACGCGCGGCGCCGGCCACCAACGTCCGGATGGCCTGGAAGTTGGCGCGGATCGCGGCGAGGTCTACCCGGGCGACGGTCGGGCGGATCACTACGCGGCCCCGTGCGCCAGATTCTCGAAGCGGGTGTGTTCCTTGATGAAGGCGAGCTTCGCCGTGCCGACCGGGCCGTTCCGCTGCTTGCCGATGATGATCTCGGCGGTGCCCTCGGCATCCTGCTTGGCGTTGCCGTCGGCGTCCCGGTACTGCTCCTCGCGGTAGATGAACATGACGACGTCGGCGTCCTGTTCGAGGGCGCCGGACTCGCGCAGGTCGGAGAGCTGGGGGCGGTGATCGGCGCGGGTCTCGGAGGCGCGCGACAGCTGCGACAGCGCCACGATGGGGACGTTGAGCTCCTTCGCCAGCCCTTTCAGCGATCGCGAGATCGAGGCGATTTCCGCCTGGCGGCTCTCGAAGCGGCCGCGCCCCTGCATCAGCTGGATGTAGTCGATCACCAGCAGGTGCAGCCCGTGCTCGGACTTGAGGCGCCGCGCCTTGGCGCGCATCTCGAGGACGCCAATCGAGGCGGTGTCGTCGATGAAGACCTTGGCCTCGGCGAGCGTTCCGAGCGCGTGCGACAGCCGGCCGTAGTCCTTTTCGTTGAGATAGCCGGTGCGGAAGCGGTGGGCGTCGATGCGCGCCTCGGAGGTCAGCATGCGCATGAAGAGCTGCTCCTTCGACATCTCGAGGCTGAAGAACCCGACCGTCATGTCGGTGGCGGTGCCGATGTGCTGCGCGATGTTGAGCACGAAGCTGGTCTTGCCCATCGACGGGCGGGCCGCCACCAGCACCAGGTCGGAGGGCTGCAGCCCCGAGGTCATCTCGTCGAGGTCGACGAAGCCGGTCGGGACGCCGGTGATCGCCCCCTTGTGCTGCTGCAGCTTCTCGATGGTCGTGAAGCTGCTCTGGACGAGATCCCGGAGCGGCACGAAGCCGGCGCGGATGCGATCTTCGGCGATGGCGAAGATCGCCCGCTCGGCCTCATCGAGCAGCAGGTCCGGCTCCTCCTCCGCGAGGTAGGCCTCGGTCAGGATCTTGTTGGCCGAGTGGATCAGGCTGCGGAGGGTGGATTTCTCCTTGACGATCTTCGCGTAGTACTCGACGTTGGCCGAGCGCGGCACGCCGTCGGCGAGCGACGCGATGTAGGCCGGGCCGCCGACCTCCTCGAGCTCGCCGCCGCGCGACAGCTCTTCCTTGAGGGTGACGAAGTCGATGGCGTCGCCGCGCTCGCTGAGCGCCACCATGCGGTCGAAGATCCGCCGGTGGGCGTCGCGGAAGAAATCGCGCGAGTCGATCAGCTCCGCGGCGTGGTTGAAGGCCTCGTTGTGGACGAGGATCGCCCCCAGCACGGACTTCTCCGCCTCGAGATTGTGCGGCAGGGTGCGTTCGGGCGACGAGACTTGAGCCATCGGAATCCGCTGCAGGCAAAAAAGAAAGGGCGCGCCGAAGCGCGCCCCGAAGTCTAGCAGAAAGACGCTCCCGCCCACAGGCGGACGGCGACGGCCGCCGCTACTCGGCGACGACCTTGACCTTGATCTCGGCGGTGACGTCGCGATGCACCCGGACCGGGACCGTGTATTCGCCGATCGCCTTGAGCGGATCGACCAGCGTGATCTTGCGCTTGTCGATGTCGAAGCCCTTGGCGTGCAGCGCCTGGGCGACGTCGGCCGAGGTCACCGAGCCGTAGAGGGTGTTGTTCTCGCCGACGCGGCGGCCGATCGAGATGTCGGCCTCGGCCATCCGCCGCGCGAACGCCTCGGCCTGCGACCGCTCCTCGAGCTCGCGCGCCTCGGCGAGCTTGCGCTCGCGCTCGATCTGGCGCTTGTTGTTGTCGTTGACCGCCAGCGCCAGCTGCCGCGGCAGCAGGTAGTTGCGGGCGTAGCCGGCAGCGACCTTGACGACGTCGCCGCGGCGGCCGAGGTTGTCGACGTGATCTCTGAGAATGACTTCCATGGGCTACTCCGTGACGTACGGGATGAGCGCCAGCTGGCGGGCGCGCTTGATCGCCACCTGCAGCTTGCGCTGGTGCAGCG
>JBDTOB010000365.1:0-3760 GCA_039933435.1 Acidobacteriota bacterium
GCCGTGTCGTCGCCATCGCTGAAGACAATCACCAGCGACCGGCCGCCCTGCGGATCCTTCATTGTCAGCGCCGCGTATCCCGCGTCGTACAGCGCCGTTCCGCCGCCTGCCCGGGTACGCTCGATCGCGTCGACGAGCTGCTGTCTGTCAGCGGTCCACTCGCACATCAGATTGACACTCTGGGCGAACGTCAGCAGCGCGGCATGGTCACCCGGCCTCAGGAGTCCGGCCACGGCGGACGCGGCCTGCTTCAGGTTGACCAGAGGCGATCCGCTGACGCTGCCGCTGCCATCGAGCGCCAGCATGATCCCGAGCGGCACATCCGCCATCGCGACCGACTCCACGTGCTGGAGGACGCCGCTGTCGCGAAGTTCGAAGTCGGCGGCGCTCAGGCCCGCGACCGGTCGAGGCCCGTCGATCACCGCGACATCAACCCGCACGGCGTCAACCCCGGTTCGGAACGTCTGCTGGAACGGCAGCACTACCCAGACGGCACAGACCGCGGCCACCGCGAATCTCATGGCCTGGCCTCGCGCCGAAGGTTCTCGAGGCGGCCGAGCGTCGCAATCAGAGGTTCGATCAGATACGACCGCCATGGATCATCCGCGTCCAGGCCTCGACCGCGCACGACACGCTCCAGGGCTTCGCGGGACTCAACACTGCGCCCGGAATGCCGCAGCGCGGAGCTGAGGGCGACGTCGGCGGCGTGATTCCGTGGCCACCGTTCGGCCGCGGTCCGGTAGGCCGCCGCGGCAGCGTCGAACTGTCCCTGTCGTTCGTGTACGACCCCCGTGAACAGGCAAGCCAGGTAGGCGGTGGCGGCATCGCCCGATGCCGCCACCGGCGCGAGCAGGGTCAGCGCGCTTTCGTACTGCTCCCGCAGCGACTGGACCCGGCCAAGATGCAGTCGTGCCAGCTCCCGCGATGGCGCGGCGTCCAGTGACTCGCGAAGCCACCCAGCCGCCTTCGCCAGATGCTCCGCCCGGAGAGCCCTCGCCTCCTCGATGTCCTTCGTCGTCAGCCGGGCTGCGGTTGCGACGCCGCCGCGCGACATCGTCGCGCCGAAGCCCGGCGCGACGAACACGGCCGGCAGCGAGGAGTCGGTGGCCAGCAGTTCCTCGAGCATCCCGCTTTCCTCGAGCACGGTCGGATCGTGCGGCAGCCATGCGCGGGCCGTCTCGAGAAGCTGTCCGGTCATCATCGGGAGACTGCGGCCGCGCAACAGCCTGGCGACGCCCTGGTACCAGCGGCCGGCATACGGACGGAGCGCCGGTCCCCCCTTCTGCAGGAGTCGGACTCCGGTCTCCAGCTGCATGAGCGCGGCGTCGTTCTCGGCCCGGTTGAGCAGCCGGACCGCCGCGTCCACGTGCATTATCGCGGCGGCCTTGAAGCGGTTGGCGCCCCATGGCCGAAGGTCGTCGTCCTTCGAATCAATCGCCCCGAGGACGCGGCGCAGCCGCTTGTCGTCCCAGCGGGACAGATCGTCCAGGCTCTCCGCGCTGCCCTCCTGGTAGGCGCGCACGAAGGCGTGGTAGGTCGCGAGCTCGCTCTGAAGATGGGTGCGCTCGACTTCGCCGGGAAGCACCTGAGCGGCCGCCGCTGCCGTGCCGAGAAGCCAGCAGGCGAGCCAGGCGAGGCCACGCCACTGCACTGAGCGGCGCCGCAACAGCTACCGTCCCACGCGCAGCGCCGTGACGAGACGCCTGGGGGTGGTGCCGGTGGTCGTGACTTCCACGGCGTAGTCGCCGGCGGCGAGCGGCGCCAGGGTGACGTCGGCTGCGATCCAGTGCTGCCCGGTCGCGGCGTCGGTGCGCTCGCTGACGGTCACCGGGATCGCCAGCGGCTGGCCGCTCTTGTCGAGCAGCCGGCCGGCCGAAGGCTTCTCCTCCGGCGCCGAGGGGAACTCGAAACGCGCGCGCTCGGTGCGGCTGAAGAGGAACGACGCCGCCGGCACGACCCGGTTGCCGGTCGCCGGACCGCGGCGGAAGAGCATCGGCTGGGTGCCCTCGCCGGGCACGATTGTGATGCTGCCCGCCAGCCCGGAGACCGCGGACGCCCCCATGCGGGCGCGGACGCTGATCGCGCCGGGTGCGCCTTGCGGCCACGCGACCGGGACGACGAAGGACCGATCGCCTGCCGCCAGGGTTGCCTGTGCGGTGGCCGTCTTGCCGGCGCCGCTGAGGGTAACCTCCACAGCACCGCCGGGGCGGGCGGACGCCGGCCCCGGTGGCAGCTCCCCTTCCACCAGCACCGTGGACGGCTGCCCCGCGGCGCCCAGCGCCACCGCATTCAGCGTCAGCCGGTCGTCGTCTCGGATCCGGGCGAGCGAGGCAATCGCGGCATCGACGGGCGCCCGCGCCTCGTCTACCGGCGCCGCAGCCGCGGCCCTGGCAGCCGTGACCTCCGCGCTGGTCGCGGCGCGGTAGCCCTTGCGCGCGCGGACGTCGATCCCCGGACGCTTGACCCGCACCTTGATCTCGTGGAACCGGCCGTCCAGCTTGCCATTGGTCGAGTAGTAGCCGAGCAGGTAGTAGGACGAGAGGTCGTCCGAAATCCGCTTCATGCCGATGTCGAGGTCGTTATTGTTCAGCACCGCGATGCCGTCGGTGGTCTCGGCCAGCGAGCGCAGCGAATCGAGGCGGGCGCGCAGCAGCTGGGCGTCGACGTTCACGGACGGCGAGCCGATGCCCATGGAGCTGTCGAAGACCGGCAGGCCGCGCGGGTCCACGGTATAGAACGTGGCATTGGCGCGGTTGGCCTCGTAGGTCAGATCGCGGAAGTACTGCGCGTCGTCCATCATCGCCAGGTGCATGCGGTCGCCGTCGCAGTCGGTCTTCGAGTAGGGGCTCGACGCCTTCGTGTTCTTGGTGGTGATCCGGCCGTCGGGGCCGACCGAGATCGGATCGACGCCCGGGATCCGTTCCGTGCCGCCGGGGCCGCTCTCCAGGCTGGTCAGCCCGGGATCCGGGCGATAGAGCAGCCAGCCCTCGGTGACGGTGACAATCGCCTTGCGCTCCTCGCGCATGTCGCGGAGCGAGTAGACCAGCTCGGTCAGTGCGTCGAGTGTGGCGCGCTCGCGTTTGCGCGCGATCATCTGCGCCGCCGTCCTCGAGGTCACGCCTCCGCCGAGCGGCGGATAGCAGGTCTCGTACATCTTCTCGCGCTCGTCCTGCTGGAGGGTCCCGCGCTCCCCCCACGGCCACCGCGATCGCAGCCCGCTGGCGATCACCTCCGTCTTCCGCGCGAAGGTGACGTCGCCGGCCGACATCCCGGGCGTCATCACCCCGACGAGATCGTCCGGGCCGAGGACGCGGTCGATCAGCCGGATGAGCGGCTCGCGCGCGTGCCAGCCTCCCGTCACGCTGACGTGCGGAGTGTCGAGGAAGAGAACGAAGACGCGGTTCTTCGGGTTGGCGACGAGCTGCCGCGACTGCTCGATCGTGGACGGCTCGGAGCGCTGCGCCTCGGGTCCCGCGGGGCTGACGAGGACGTGCTCGAAGGACTGGACCGTCTGGGGAACGCCGTCTTCGAAGACCTCGAAGTCCTCGCGCGACAAATCCTGAACCGGTTTCCCGTCCTTGGTGGGATAGACGTCAACGCGGATGAAGTTGGCTTCGCTGCGGAACGTCGGCGGCTGCTGCGGTTCGGCAGACGAGGATGGCTTCGCCGTATTGGACTGCGCCACGACCGCCGCTGCGGCCGAGAGCGCCAGGACGACCGACGCGAACGAACGGTAACGCATGAGTCGTCCTCTCTCCAG
>JBDTOB010000366.1:0-3753 GCA_039933435.1 Acidobacteriota bacterium
AGGTGGCGCGCTCGATCTGGGCCGAGCCGATGACGGTCATCGTCGCCGGGGTGTTGGTCAGCGTCTCCTCGGCCCGCGAGCCGCTGACGACGACCGTTTCCTCGTAGCGGGTCTCTGCCGGTTGTGGCGGCGGGGTGGCCTGGGTCGAGTCGGGTGACGGCGATGCAGCGGCCGGAGCCTGGGCGAAGACGGGGCCGGCAGCAGCGGCGGCGACGACGAGGGTGGCCACGATGGCCCGGCACAGGGGGTTCATCCCGACTCCTTGCAGCCGCCGTCAGCGGCGGCGGCGATGCGGTTGAGGGCAGCGGCCGCGGGTGTGTTGACAACTCGAGCGTCCAACAGTCGGGGTTCCTATACCACACCGGCCGGGGCCGTTCAACTCGGCTACACTCAGGGTTTGGAGCGCGCCGCCCCCGATCCCGCCGTCCCCGAGACTTCGGACTCCGTCCCCCGGCCAGCCGCCGCGCCGGCTTCGGCCACCGCCGTCATCCCGTCAGAGGAGTGGGCCACGTGGCCGGACGACCGGCTTCTCGATCTGCGGATCTCGCAGCTCGGAATCTCGATCGAAGGCAGCCCGCTCGAATCGCGGATTGCCGAGCTGCAGCGGGAGATCGAGGCGCGGGGGCTGGTCTTCCAGCCTCACTTCTGGCTGTCGGCGGAATGGTTCTCCCCCGACGGCGTGCCGGGCGTGGCGATCCCGTTCTACCTGGCGCATCCCCGGCTGGAGCGGCTCGAGCGGGCGCAGATGCTCGAAGTCGAGGGAGGCACCGAGGCGTGGTGCTTGAAGATCCTCCGGCACGAGGCGGGGCATGCCATCGACAATGGCTACAAGCTGAGGCAGCGCCGCCGGCGGCAGCAGCTGTTCGGGCCGTCCTACCTCCAGTATCCCGATTACTACACGCCGAAGCCCTACAGCAAGAGCTTCGTCCTCCATCTCGACAGCTGGTACGCACAGAGCCATCCCGACGAGGACTTCGCCGAGACCTTCGCCGTCTGGCTGACGCCCGACTCCGACTGGAGGACGCGATATCTCGATTGGCCGGCGCTGAAGAAGCTGGAGTACATGGATGGCCTGATGGGCGAGCTCGCCGGCAAGGGGATGCTGGTACGGACGCGGCGGCGGGTCGAACCGCTCCACAGCCTCCGCAAGACGCTGCGCGCCCACTACGCCAGGAAGCGGCGGCATTACGGCGTCGAGCATCCCCACTTCTACGATCGCGATCTGCGGCGGCTGTTCTCGGACGCGCCGGAATACGCCGGGCACATGAAGGCGGCGCGCTTCATTGCCCGCCTGCGCAAGGAAATCCGCCGGATGGTGGCGGCGAACACCGGCGAGTATCAGTACACCATCGATCAGGTGCTGGAGAACATGATCGAGCGGGCCAACGATTTGCACCTGCGGCTGATGGGGCCCGAGGATCGTACCAAGCTGGACTTCGCCATCATGCTCACGGTGCAGACGATGAACTACCTGCACAGCGGCCGGCACCGGGTGGCGCTCTGACGATCCCGGCCGCAGCGATTACGCGCGCGGGGCGCGGTCGGCGCCGTGGCCGTCGCGCAGCTCCACCGGCGGTGTCTGGCGGCGAACCCGCAGATTGATGACCTCGACGAAGACCGAGAAGCCCATCGCGAAGTAGATGTAGCCCTTGGGGATATGCTGCCCGAGGCCCTCGAGCAGCAGCGACAGGCCGATCAGCAGCAGGAAGCTGAGCGCCAGTATCTTGACCGTGGGATGGCGGTGCACGAAGGCGCTGATCGGCTCCGCCGCCAGCATCATGATGCCCACCGAGACGACCACCGCGCTGATCATCACCCACAGCTCGTCCACCATGCCGACCGCGGTGATCACCGAGTCGAGCGAGAAGACGATGTCGAGCACCATGATCTGGGCGATGACGCTGGCAAACGAAGCCGCGGCGCGGCCTTCGGTCTGGCCGTCCTCGTCCCCTTCGAGCCGCTCGTGCATCTCGAAGGTGGCCTTGGCGAGCAGGAACAGCCCGCCGCTGATGAGGATCAGGTCACGTCCCGAGATCGGGCGCCCGATCGCGGTGAACAGCGGCGCCGTCAGCCCGATGACCCAGGCCAGCGAAAACAGCAGCAGCACTCTGGTGAGCATCGCGCCGAGCAGCCCGACGCGACGGGCCCGCGGCTGCTGCGGCGCCGGCAGCTTCCCCGACAGGATCGAGATGAAGATGATGTTGTCGACGCCGAGAACGATTTCGAGAAAGGTCAGCGTGCCGAACGCCACCCAGGTTTCCGGGTTAGTCAACGCCTCGATCAACGGTCACACTCCAAACTGATCCGCGTCCCAGGTCAGTCCCAGCGCCGACGGCGGGGCCATGTAGCCGAGCAGCGCCGACGCGGCGACGACGGCGGGGCTGGCGAGAAAGCCCTCGCCGCCGAATCCCATGCGGTTCTGCCAGTTGCGGTTGAACGACGTAATGGCCCGCTCGCCCGGCCGGAGGGCGTCGGGGCCCTGGCCAAAGCACGGACCGCACCAGGACGGCCGCAGCGATCCCCCGGCGGCCCGGAAGACCCCGGCGATTGTCTCCCCACCCAGCCGCGGATCGGGCACTTCGATCTGGCGGCCGACGCCGCCCGACCCCGGAAAGATGGTCAAGCTCCGCCGCACGGCGGTCAACCCCTGCTGCCGCGCCGCGCGCAGGACGAGCGCGGCCTGGAGCAGGTCGTCGTAGCCGCCGTTGGTGCACGAGCCGATCATCGCCTTGTCGAACGGCAGCCGTTCGCGGGCCACCTCGTCGGCCGGATAGGCATTCCCCGGGCTGAACGGCTTGGCAATCATCGGCGCCACCGATCCGAGGTCCAGTTCTTCGTCGATGGCGAAATCCGCATCCTCACCGGGAGCGACCAGCGGATACGGCAGCGCGGTCATCCCCTTGAGGCGGTACCACTCGAGGGTGCGCTCGTCGGCGGCGAAGATGCCGTTGAACGCCTCGGCCTCGGCCATCATGTTGGCAATGGTGTTGCGATAGGCGATCGGCAGCTGCCGGTTGACATCGACCAGCTCCACCGACATCCCCTGCGCCTGCTGCGGTCCCCACCGGCGGAGCAGCTCGAGGACGATGTCCTTGCCGCCGACCCAGGGCTGAAGCGCGCCGGTGAAGCGGACCCGCCGCTGCCGCGGCAGCGTGCAGTAGACGTAGCCGGTCGCCCAGCCGAATCCGAGCGTGGTCGAGCCGACGCCGATGCCGACCGCGCCGTAAGCGCCGTAGGCGCGGCTGTGCGAGTCGGCGCCGGGTATGAACTGCCCCGGCATCACCAGCCCCTGCTCGGGGAAATAGAAGTGGAAGATGCCGTCGCCGGGGGTCGCGTAGTAGGGGCGCTCCAGACCGTGGCGCGCCGCGAAGGCGCGGCCGATGGCGGTCTGGCGGTCGTCCGCCTCGACGCCGGTGAAGACGAAATGATCGTTGGCTACCGCCGCCTGGCGCGGGAAGATCGCCGCGCCGCCGGTGATCTGGTCGAAGGTGTGGATGGCAAACGGCGCGGTGCCGTCGGAGGCTGGCAGCAGGTCGGCATAGGCCCGCAGCGTCGTCCCCGGCGTCAACTCGCGGGGCCTGAGGTGTTTGTCCACCCGGTGCGCCCAGAGAATCTGGGCGGTCGACGACATCCGGCGGGCGTCGTCCGGATCGGGCCAGTCAACTGCGGGTGGGGTGCGAACCGACTGGCGGAACTCACGGCGGCCGACGGCAAAGATGCCGCCGCTACGCCGGATCTCCTCTTCCTTGGGCG
>JBDTOB010000367.1:0-3744 GCA_039933435.1 Acidobacteriota bacterium
AGAACACGCCGGCGGCGATGAAGACGGCGAGGGGGATGAGCTTGCCGGCGGTCAGCAGGTTGACGACGAGACTGCTTTGACGGATGCCGCGGACGTTGATGCCGGCGATGGCGCCGATGATCCCCGTGATGATCAGCGCGCGGGGAAGCCCGGTAGTGACGCGTGGCCAGTAGAAACCGAGCGATGAGACCAGCACGTTGATCACCGAGGCCCAACTGGTCGCGCGCGTGAACCAGAGCATCCACCCGACCTCGAACGCGGGGAAGCGTCCGAAGGCGGCGCGGGTATAGAGGTAGGGGCCGCCGGTGCCGTCGAAGCGGCTTCCGACCTCCGCGAAGGACAAGGCAATCAGCATCGAGGCCGCGCCGACCGCGGCAATCATCCACGGACTCCAGGCGCCGGCGAGGGCGGCGAGCGCGGCAGGCAGGGCGAAGACCGCGCTACCGATGACCTGATTGACTCCGATGGCGGTGAGATCCCAGCGGCCGAGCTCGCGCTTGAGCGACGGCGTAGGGACGATTCCGGGAGGCTGCACCGCTGCCCTTGTACCACATCCGCCGACAGGGGATTTAACCCCGGCGGCCGGGGCGGGGTCTAACCCCTCAGCAACGTCAGCAGCGCAAACCACCGGCTGCCGGCACTTTTCTCACACTGTCGCAGGCGCGGCGCGCCGCCGCGGAGGTCCGTTGTGACACAGCGTGCCGGGCTCCGGTTCTTTCCTCTCGCCCTGCTGGTGATTGCCTTTTCCGGCGCGCCGCGGGCGGAGATCCCGCTGGCCACGACCCAGCCGTCGGCGGTGCCCGAGCAGCCCGACACCGCGACCATCGTCCATGTGCTCAACCGAACCGGTTTCGGTCCTGCGCCGGGGGACCTCGAGCGTGTGCGCGCCCTAGGGCTGGCACGCTACATCGATCAGCAGCTGCATCCGTCGCAGATAGGCGACGGTCCGATGGCAGCGCGGCTGGCTGACCTGACGACGCTAGGGATGAGCGCGGCGGAGATCGCCGAGCAGTACTTCGTGCCGGCGGAGATGGAGCGCCGCAAGGCGGCTGGCCGGGCGGCGGCGAGTGGTGGAGAAGCGGCGGAGATGGAACCGCGGAAACCTGGCGCGCCGGCGGGCGGCGCCGACAGCGTCCGCGCGGCCCGTTCCCCGGCGCAACGCACCGCCGTGATGCGCGAGCGGGAGGTCCTCGGGGAACTGGCGCAGCAGAAGATCCTGCGCGCGGTCTACAGCAACCGGCAGCTCGAAGAAGTCATGGTGGACTTCTGGTTCAATCACTTCAACGTTTTCGCGGGCAAAGGGGCGGTGCGGGTCTACCTGACCGAGTACGAGCGCGACGCAATCCGCCCGCATGTGCTCGGCACCTTCCGGGACCTGCTGGGGGCGACGGCGTCGAGCCCGGCGATGCTGTTCTATCTCGACAACTGGCAGAGCGCGGCGGCGGCGGCGGACACCGCGCCTGCCCAGCGGATAGCGCGCGGCCGCGTGGGATTGTTCCAGAGGCCGCGGGCCGATGTGCGGCCCCGCCCGAAGCCAGGTGGATCCCAGCGCGTTCGCGGCATCAACGAGAACTACGCGCGCGAACTGATGGAACTGCACACCCTCGGCGTCGACGGTGGCTACACGCAGAAGGACGTGCAGGAAGTCGCGCGCGCCTTCACCGGCTGGACGATCATCACGCCGCGGCAGGGCGGGTCGTTCCGTTACGAGCCGCGGATGCACGACGCCGGCGCCAAGGTGATCCTTGGCCACCGCCTCGCGGCCGGGGGAGACCGCTCCGACGGCGAGCGGGTGCTCGACATCCTCGCCGAACACCCGGCGACCGCCCACTTCATTGCCTTCAAGCTGGCGCGGCGGTTCGTCGCGGACACGCCGCCGCCGGCGCTGGTCGATCGCGCGGCGGCCACTTTCCTGCGGACCCACGGCGACATTCGCGAGGTGCTGCGCGCGATCCTGACGTCACCCGAGTTCTTCGCCCCGGCGGTGATGCGCGCCAAAGTCAAGACGCCGTTCGAATTCGTGGTCAGCGCCGCGCGAGCCTCGGGGTTGGAGATCCGGCCGCGGCCGCTGATTCAGGCGGTTCGGGATCTGGGCATGCCGCTCTATGCCTGCCAGCCCCCGACCGGCTATGCCGACCGCGCCGATGCCTGGGTCAACACCGGCGCACTCCTCAACCGGATGAACTTCGCCGTGTCGCTGACGCGAAGCGGAGGCCGGGGCGGCGGCCTCGGTGCCGCGGCGGCCGGGGCATTGACCAGCCCACAGGTCGTGGAGCGCGAGCTGCTCGGAGGGCAAGTGTCCGCGTCCACGACCGCGACCGTGGCGCGGGCCACCGAGCCGGCGCTGGCGCTGGCGCTGCTGCTCGGCTCGCCTGAGTTCCAGAAAAGGTAGCAGCCATGATCAACCGGCGGATTTTTCTCAGGAACGGCGGGATGGCGCTCGTCAGCCTCGGCTTCGTGCCCCAGTTCGTCGCCCGTGCCGTGGCCGCCTCCGGCGGCGGCGGCAAGGTCCTCATCACCATCTTTCAGCGCGGCGCCGTTGACGGCCTCAACATGGTGGTCCCGTTCGGCGAGCGGGAGTACTACGCCGCCCGCCCGACGCTGGCGATCGCGGCTCCAGGCAGTTCGGCTGACGCCGCCATCGGCCTCGACGACCTCTTCGGCCTCCATCCCCGCCTCGCGCCGCTGGCGCCGTTCTACAGGGCCGGCCAGCTGGCGATCGTGCACGCGTCCGGCTCGCCCGAGGGGACGCGGTCCCACTTCGACGCCCAGGACTACATGGAGACGGCGACGCCGGGTGTCAAGAGCACGGACGAGGGCTGGCTCAATCGCTACCTGCATGCCCGCGAACACCAGGCGGCGACGCCGTTCAGGGCGGTGGCGCTCGCCTCGCAGCTGCCGCGGTCGCTCCAGGGGCGCGCGCCGGCGCTGGCGATCGGTCAGATCAGCCAGTTCGGCCTGCGCGGCGGCGCCTCCGGCGAGACCCAGGCCTCGTTCGAGGCCCAGTACGCCGATGCCGCCGGCCAGGTCCTGCAGACGACAGGGCGCGAGGCGTTCGACGCGGTCCGCATGCTGGAGACGGCCAATCCCGCGCAGTACGCGCCGGCGAACGGCGCAGCCTATCCACGATCCGTATTCGGCTCGGCGCTGCGGCAGATCGCTCAGCTGATCAAGGCGAACGTCGGCCTGGAAGTGGCGTTCGCGGAATCGAGCGGCTGGGACAACCACGTCAACCAGGGCGCCGCCACCGGACAGCTCGCCACGCGCCTCGACGATCTCGCCCGCAGCATCGCCGCGCTCGCCCGCGACCTGGGCGACCGCATGAGTGACGTCGTCATCCTCACCATGTCGGAGTTCGGCCGCGCCGTGGTGGAAAACGGCAGCCGCGGCACCGACCACGGCCACGGCAACGCGATGCTGATTCTCGGCGGCGGCGTGAAGGGCGGACGAGTCTACGGCAAGTGGCCGGGTCTCGCCCGCGAGCAGCGCTTCGAGGGACGGGACCTGGCGGTGACGACCGACTTCCGCAGCGTCTTCGCCGAAATCCTCCAGGGCCATCTCGGCCTGCGCGACACCCGCGCCGTCTTCCCCGGCTTCACGCAGCGTGGAACGATGGGGATGTTTTAAAGAGGTTCCGGGTTCCGGGTTCGGGGTTCCGGGTTCTGGTTCGGGGTTCCGGGTTCCGGGTTCGGGGTTCCGGGTTCTGGTTCGGGGTTCCGGGTTCTGGTTCGGGGTTCCGGGTTC
>JBDTOB010000368.1:0-3726 GCA_039933435.1 Acidobacteriota bacterium
CTGGCGCTGCTCGATCTCGGCCTGCCGGTGATGGACGGCTACGAGCTGGCGCAGCGGCTGCGTCAGCAGCCGGGGCTGGAGGCGCTGCTGCTCGTCGCGGTGACCGGCTACGGGCAGGTGGACGACAAGCGCCGCTCCGCGGAGGCCGGGTTCGACGCCCATCTGGTCAAGCCGGTCGCGCTCGATCAGCTCCAGCGGGTGCTGGCCGCGCTCGTGGGGGATCGACAGAGCTGAGTGGCGCCGCCGGTCAGGCCTCCCAGGCGATCGCCGCCCTGATGGCACTGAGCAGCGTGTCGGCCGTATACGGCTTGGACAGGAAGTGCCTGACCCGCGTCGCCGCGACGCCGTCCAGGCTGGCATCGGCGGCGAGGCCGCTGGCGCAGATGATCCGGACCTGCGGATTCATCCGGACCAGCTCCTGGATGGTCGCCGTGCCGTTCATCACCGGCATCATCATGTCGGTCACAACCACGGCGATGTCGGCTTCGTGCGCGGCGTAGAGCGCCACCGCCTCGGCGCCGTCGGCGGCCACCAGCACGCGGTAGCCGAAGGCCTCCAGCGTCCGGCGCGCAATCTGACGGATGGACTTCTCGTCGTCCACCACCAGGATGGTCTCGCCGTTGCCCCGGCTATTGCTCTCCGCGGCCGCGGCCGGTGGCGCCGCGGCGCGCGTCGCTTCGGCCGGCAAATACAGCTGAAACCTGGAGCCCTGGCCCGGATCGCTCGAGGCGCGCATGAAGCCGCCGTGCCCCTTGACGATGGCCATCGACGTCGCCAGCCCGAGCCCGGTGCCCTTGCCGAGCGCCTTGGTGGTGAAGAACGGGTCGAATATCTTGTCGATGATCTCTCTCGGAATGCCGGTGCCTGAGTCCTCGACCTCGATGATGACGTAGGGCCCGACCCGGGCGTCCATGTTGATGCCGGCGAACGATTCGCCGATGACCACGTTCCGGGCGCTGACGGCGATTCGGCCCCCCTCCGGCATCGCGTCGCGGGCGTTGACACAGAGGTTGAGCAGCACCTGGTGCAGCTGCGTCGGATCGGCCTGGAGCGTCCGCAGATCCGGGGCCAGCCGCTCCTCGAAGGCGATGTTCTTGGGAAAGGTGTCGCGCACGATGGTCGCCAGATCGCGGAGCAGCGGCCCCAGCTGTACTTCGATGCGGCGGCCTTCCATGCCGCGCGCGAACGAGAGCACGCGGCTGATCATCGAGGCGCCGCGCTTGGCGCTGGCTTCGATGGTCGCGAGCGTCGCCAGCCGGTCGGGGTTGGACTCGTCGTCCTGCAGCAGGCCGATCGACATCAGGATGGGGGCGAGCACGTTGTTGAGATCGTGGGCGATGCCGCCCGCCAGCGTGCCGATGCTTTCCATGCGCTGGGCGCGGAGGTACTGCTGTTCGAGCTGCTTGCGTTCGGTGATGTCCTGGAAGGCGCCCTGCACCCGGCGGATGGTGCCGTCGGCACGTCGTACCGCTTCGCCGCTGACCCGCACCCACTTCCTGACCTCGTGCGCGGTAAGGATCTCGACTTCGAGATCGAACGGCGTGCCGTCCGCCGCGCACTCCGACAGCGCCGCGGTGATCTGTTCACGCCATGGGTCGAGGTAGAGCGCCAGCGCCTCCTCGATCGGAGGCGGTCCGCCGTGGGGGAAGTCGAGAATGTCGAAGACCTCATCGGACCAGAAGATCCGCTGCTCGGGGCCTTCGACCGCCCATCCGCCCGTCCGGGTCACCCGGCCGGCGATTCGGATGAGCGCGTCCTTCTGCCGCATCTCCTCTTCGGCCTGGATGCGGGCGCTGATGTCGGTCGAGATGCCGACGATGCCGATGAGGCGGCGCTGGTCGTCGAGCACCGGCGAATCCGTGAGCAGGGCGGGGAAGACCCGGCCACGGCGGTCCTGGACCGGGAACTCGCCGGTCCAGGATTCCCCCCGCTCCAGGCGGGTCATGATGTCTCGCCCCAGCTCCGGCGAAGACTGCGGCCGCGTCACGTCGGTGACGTGGCGGCCCAGGATCTCCCCGGTCTCCCAGCCGTAGAGCTCGCCGGCGAACCGGTTGGCGTAGGTGATCCGTCCGCCGGTGTCGGTGGCGATCACCGCCTGGCCGATCTGATCGAGCATGTGCGCCTGCATCCGGATGGCGTCCTGCGTCCGTCGGCGCTCGGTGATGTCCTGGCAGGTGCCGGTGGCAATCCGCGGCGCGCCGCTGTCGTCGGCGATCACCTGCCAGCGTTCTTCGACGAACTTGATCCGTCCGTCCACCATCAGCAGGCGATGTTCAATCACGCCTCCGGACCGCTGCTCGACGGACTGGCGGAAGGCGCCGTCCACGGCGGCGCGGTCGTCGGGGTGGACCAGCGCGAGGAAGCCGTCGTGGGTCGGCTGGAAGGTCTCGGGGTCGGCCTCGCAGATGCGATAGGTCTCGGCCGACCAGATGACGGAGAGGGTCGACAGGTCGGTCTCCCAGCTGCCGACGCCCGCCACCGCCTGCGCCGCCACCAGCCGTGCGCGCTGGCTGTCGAGCTCGGTCGCCAGCGCCCTCTGGACGCGCTCGGACTCGTGCGCCGCCTGCTGCGCCTGCTTGAGATCGTCGATGTCGGTGCAGGTGCCGATCCACCCGGTGATCTCGTCGTCTCCGTCGCGGAGAGGCAGCCGGCGGATCAACATCCAGCGATAGCGGCCGTCGGCGTGGCGCAGCCGGCACTCGACGTTGTAGTCGCCGCTCTGCACCGCCGCCTGCCAGGCGAGTGATGCCTGCTGCCGGTCGTCGGGATGGATGCAGACCTGCCAGCCGTGTCCGGCGATCTGATCGAGACCGAGGCCGGTGTAGGCAACCCAGCGCTGGTTGAAATAGGTGCCCGAGCCGTCCGGCTGGGCCATCCACACCATCTGCGGCATCGATTCGGCGAGGGTGCGGAATAGCGCTTCGCTCTCGCGCAACGCTTCCTGCGCCTGCCGCCGCTCGGTGATGTCCTGAAAGGCTCCCTGCAGGCGGACGATCCGGCCGTCCTCGTCGCGCACCGCCTCGCCGATCGAACGTACCCAGATCAGCCGGCCCGTGGCCGTGTGCTTCCGGAGTTCGAAGTCGTAGGGAATGCCGTCCCGTTCGCAGGCCGAGACGTGCCGCATCACCTCGGCGCGATCCTTCGGCGGATAGTAGCTGATGCCTTCGTCGAAGGTCGGCTTGTAGCCGGCCGGCAGGTCGTGGATGGCGCAGTTCTCGTCGGTCCAGGTGAGCACCCGCTCGGGGATCGTCAGCGTCCAGCCCCCGAGGCGGGCGATTCGGCCGGCGGTGCGAATGACCGTCGCGGTGCGGGAGGATTCCTCGCGGGCGGCGCGCTGCTCGGTGATGTCCATCACCATGCCGACGCGCCTGAGGGGAGTGCCCGATTCGTCCACATCCACGCGGCCGCGGGAGTACATCCAGCGAACCGCGCCGTCGGGCCGGCGGATGCGATATTCCGCCTCGAAGAGCGGCTCGGAGGACGACAGCCGCGCCCGGGCGGCGTCGTAGTGGGCCCGGTCCTCGGGAAGGATCAGGCGGTAAAACTGCTCGAATGTCCCGGTGAAGCCGGCCGGGTCAATCCCGAACAGCTGGCAGGTGACATCGGGCCAGGTGAGCCGCCCCGTCCTGATGTCCAGGCTCCAGCTGCCCATGCGGCCGATCCGCTGTGCGTGCGTGATGAGCTCCGCCTGCTCGCGCAGGGTCTGCTCGGCGCGACGGCGCTCCG
>JBDTOB010000369.1:0-3724 GCA_039933435.1 Acidobacteriota bacterium
CGGCGCGCAGCTCGCGCGCCAGGCGGTCGGCCTCGCGCAGCGTCAGATCCTCGGCGGCAGCGCGAGTGGTGGCGCGCTCGACCAGCTGGTCGACGCGCTGCACCTGGAGGCGAAGCGCACGCTCCTCGGCCGCTTTCCGCTCCTCGATGCCGAGGCGCACGCGCGCTTCGGCGGCGCGGTACCGTTCGGCGACCGCGGCGTCGAGCACCGTGGACCTGGCCTGGAGCGCCTCCCACTCCTGCTGCAGCGCCCGCCAGGGCTCTTCAGCCACCGGCGATTCAGACGTCAGGCGCTCCGCTTCGACGGCGAGCGCCTCGAGGCGCGCGCCGATCCGTTCGCGATCCTGATGGTTGTCGTGGCGCTCGACGGCGGCGTGGCAGGCCTCGAGGAAGCGCGCCTGGAGGTCGCGGTCCGCCGGCTCGTCAGCGGACTCCGGGAGCCCCTCCCACTCGCCGCGGGCGACGTCGAGATCGGTCAGCGCCTGCTCCGCGGCGACGTGCTCCAGCCGCTCGCAAAGCGAGAGCCGGACGGCCCGCAGCGCCGCCGCGTGCTCGGCGGCGGCCCGCTTCTCCGCCTCGGCCCGCTGGTGCGCCGCGAGACCCGTGCGCGCCGCCTCGACCAGCGCCCCGTAGCGCGCCGCGGTCTCGGGGTCGAGCTCGGCCGTGCCGGAGCCGGCGGTTTCGCCCCATTCCGCCTGGACGTCGGCGAGCTCCCGCTCCGCGGTCGGCGCCGAGGGGTTGGCGGCAATCGCCTCGACCCGCGCCACCACCGACGCGACGCGCTGCTGCCACTGCTCGAGCGCGGCGCGGCGCGCCGCCTCCGCCTCCTGCATCGCCTGGAGGATGGCGCGGGCCCGCTTCGAGACCGCCTTGCTCCTGGCGCGGGTCTGCACCGTGTCGAGCAGGTCGCGAACGCCGCCCTCGTCCAGGGCGCCGTCAGACACACACCGTTCGAGGGCCGCGACCCCGGCCTCCCGATGCTCGGTCCGGAGGGCGACCTGCCGCAGTTCCTGCACGTCGCTCAGCCGGGCCACGGCGTCGCTGGCGGTGCGGGGGTCGGCGGCATGGCGCGCGACGCTGCCGAGCGCCTTCGGCTCCTGGATCCGGTCGAGCGCCGACGTCCGCACCGCGTCGTGCGGAGAGGTCTTCGCCACGGTGGACACCTGGCGGGGCTCCTCGAGTCCGGCGAGCGCCGCGGCGGCGTCGGATTCGCTCGAGGCCGGGGCGGTGGCGATGGCCACGAGCCGGTCGCTGAGCTCCCGGCGCAGCTCCTGGTCCGCCTCGGACCGGGCCAGCGCAACCAGCGCCGTCGGGCCGGTGACCCGCGCCACCGCCGCCCGCCGCACCCGGACGTCCTCGTCGCGGGTCAGCTCGTCGAGGGCCTCCTGAAACTCGTCGTCCTCCGGAATGTCGACCACGGCGGCGGCCCGGGTCGCCGCGTCGGCGTGCTTCCAGCGGGGCTGAGGCTTGAATCGATCAAGGAAAGACATTGGGGAGCCTTGGCGTCGGGCGCGGAGGCATGCGGGCGCTTCGCGTTCCGACCGTTAATTGTTGGATTGCCTGGTGCGCCGGCGGCCTTGACATCCCACGGTCTCCGGGGCGGCCACGGGCGGTGCACTCGGAAGCCTTGCGATTTGCGTGCCGCCTCACCCGCAGGAATCCCCTGCAAATTGACGCGTCAACCCGCAGCGTCCTAACATCGGATCCATCAGCTTGAATCCCCGCCCCATGGAGTCGTATGCGCCGTCCTTTTCACATCTGTTCGCTGTTCGCCGTGTTCGGGCTCCTGATGGCGTCGCCTGGGCTCCCGGCTTCCGTAATCGCCTTACGCGAACCGGCGGTCCGGCCCGCGTCGCAGAGCGTGCCGGGAACGCCCGCCGACCGCACCAACGCCATCGAGGCGCCGCCGCTGCAGGCGCCTGCACCGGCACCCGGCAATCCGGTCGCCGTCGTCTCGACCTCGATGGGAGACTTCACCATCGAGCTGGTCACCGATCGCGCCCCGGTGTCCGTGGAGAACTTCCTGCAGTACGCGCGCGAGGGGCATTACGGCGGCACGGTCTTTCACCGGGTCAAGCCGGGTTTCATGATCCAGGGGGGCGGCTTCACCCCGTCGCTCAGTGAAAAGCCCACCCGGCCGCCGATTCAGAACGAGGCGACCAATGGCCTGCGCAACCTCCGCGGCACCGTGGGGATGGCCCGCATGGCGGCGCTCCGGAGCGCCACCGATCAGTTCTACGTCAACGTCGCCGACAACCGGCGGCTGGATCACACCGGCTATTCGCCGGACGAGTTCGGCTACGCGGTCTTCGGCCGGGTGCTGTCGGGCATGGAGGTGGTCGATCGCATCGCCGCCGTCCAAACCCATTCCACGGCCGGGATGGACGATGTGCCGCTCGAGCCTGTCATAATCAGGAGCGTGCAGATCCGGCAATGACGCCAGTGGCACGTTCCGGCCGGCGCCGCGGCGTCGAGAGACCTTGTCCCGCCCACTTTTCATCATTTTCCTGACCACGTTCGTCAACCTCGTAGGGTTCGGCATCATCATTCCGTTGCTGCCGTTCTATGCGGAGACGTTCGGCGCCTCACCGATTGTGATCGGGCTGTTGTTCGCCTCCTTCTCGCTCAGCCAGCTGTTCGCCTCGCCGCTGCTCGGCGGTCTCTCGGACCGCTGGGGCCGCCGTCCGGTGCTGATCTTCAGTCTCTTCGGTACGGTCGTGAGCTTCGTGATGCTGGCGATGGCGCACAGCCTGACGATGCTGTTCGCGGCGCGGATTGTGGACGGCCTGTCGGGGGGCAACATCACCACCGCGCGCGCCTACATCGCCGACATCTCGACTCCGGAGAACCGCGCCAGGTCGTTCGGCGTGCTCGGGGCCGCCTTCGGCCTCGGGTTCATTGTCGGGCCGGCCCTCGGCGCGGCGTTCTCGCACATCAGTTACACCGCCCCGATCTGGGCGGCGGCGGCCATCACCGTCGTCGCCATGGCGATGGCGTGGTGGTGGCTGCCCGAAACCGTGCATCGAACCCAGGCCGGCGGCCGCTCGCCGTGGCGGACGCTCGGCGAGCTCTGGGGCCGTGCCGACCTGCGGGTGCTGTTCACCATCGACTTCATCTACTGGACGGCGTTTGCGGTCTATCAGACGACGTTCGCGCTGTTCGGCGCCCGCCGCTTCGGCTTCGATGCGGCGCACATCGGCTACCTGCTGAGTGCCTTCGGCTTCCTCGGCGTGGTGGTGCAGGGCGGGCTGGTGGGCCCGGTCGTTCGCCGCCTGGGGGAGCGGCGCACGCTCGGGATCGGGCTGCTGTGCGCGGCGGCCGGGTGGGGCGGCAGCGCCGCGACCCACTCGCTGCCGGTGTTCATCGCCATGCTGGTGCCGGGCGCGCTCGGCATCGGGCTGTGCAACGCCACCCTGAGCGCACTGGTGAGCCACTCGGCCGGCGCCCACGAACAGGGCCGGGTGCAGGGCGCGGCCGGCGCGCTCGAGAGCCTGGGCCGGACCATCGGGCCGGTGTGGGGCAACGGCTCGCTGCAGCGGTTCGGAGAGTCGAGCGCCTACGGATCCGCGGCGGTGGCGCTGCTCGGCGCCGCGGTGCTGACGCTGCGGTACCGTCCGGTGGCGCGCGCCGGCGCGCCTCCGGCCCCGTGAGACGCCGCCCGCCCCTCAGACGCGATTGAGCGCCGCGAGCTCGCGTTCGAGCCGCGAGACCAGGCCGTCGAGCTG
>JBDTOB010000370.1:0-3713 GCA_039933435.1 Acidobacteriota bacterium
TGATACTGCGCGCGCGATCGCAGCCACACCCCGCCGCCTGATGCTGCGTGCGGCGGAACGGCCGGGTGTCTGGTCCGAGACCGATGGCCTGAAGGCTCCCGGGCTGGGCTACGCACTCGGTGATGCTCCCGCGACAGCGCCCGGTCCCGCGCTCCTGCTGACGCGCGGCGAGCCGGTCGCGATCACCGTCGTCAATCAGCTGAAGCACTCGACCAGCGTCCACTGGCACGGCATCGAGCTCGAGAGCTACTACGACGGTGTGCCGCACTGGAGCGGCGACGACCGGCGGCGCACACCGTCGATCGAGCCAAATCAGCAGTTCGAGGCCAGGTTCACGCCGCCACGCGCCGGCACGTTCATGTACCACACCCACTTCAATGACTTCGTTCAGTTGAGCAGCGGGTTGTACGGCGTCCTGATCGTCACCGAACCGGGGGCGCCGGTGGATCCCGCGATCGATCACACGTTCATCGTCAGTCGCGGCGGAGTGAGCGACGAGACGTCGCCGGTCCTCGTCAACGGCGCCGTGTCCGCTCCGCCGGTGACATTGCGCCGTGGGGCCACACATCGACTGCGGCTGGCAGGGATCACTCCGGTCCAGACAGTGCGCGTGCGCTTGATGGACGGCAGGTCGGTCGTCACCTGGCGCGCGCTCGCCAAGGATGGCGCTGACCTTCCGCCTGCAGCGGCGGTCGACCGGCCTGCAGACCTGCAGTTGTCGCCGGGCGAGACCTACGACTTCACGATCACTCCGACCCGCGCCGGCACGTTGCGGCTGGAAGTCGAACTGAAGAGCCCGGCCGCAACGCTCAACGCCGTGGCGCCGCTGGTCGTGAGGTGAGTCGCCGTCGCGTACAATTCCTCAATGGCCACACCGGTTCTGCAGTTTGCGCATGGGAGCCACGGTCGCATCGCCTTTCACGTTCTGGGGAAGGGTCCGGTGGTTGCGATGCTCTTTCCGTATCACGTCAATCACCTGACGCTCAACTGGTATGTTCCATTGCACCGGGGTGCAACGGAGTTTCTGTCTCGCCATTTGGCGCGAAGACACACCGGCTTCGAAGGAGCATGATGAGAGTGGCGATCGTCGGCGCCGGGCCGGGCGGCTTGATGACGGCCCGATGGCTCGAGCAGAAATGCGGCGCCGCATGTTCGGTGACGGTGTTCGAGGCGAGTCCGCGCATCGGCGGCAAGCTGCACACGCGGACGTTCACCAGTGCCGACGCCGCGTACGAATCGGGTGTCGCGGAGTGCTACGGCGACGTCAACGGAGACGACCCGCTGAGAACCCTGGTCGCTGACCTGTGCCTCGAGACGGTCCCGACCGCCGGTTCGACGGTGGTGATGCAGGGACACATCATCCGCGATGACGAAGACCTGGCGCGGGTCGGCGGCGCGGCCGCGCGAGCCGCCGTCGAATCGTTTCGGGCCATCAGCGCCCAAGCCTTATCGATTGACGAGTGGCGCGGCCGCATAGCTGCCGAGGGTGCCGGGGATCGTGCGGCGGCGATGACTGGCACCGATCTGCTCGAGCTCGTCGACGATGACTTCGCGCGCCGCTATCTTGCGCTCCTCGCGCACAGCGACCTCGCCGCGGAGCCACATCAGACCTCAGCGGGCTACGCGCTGCGCAAGATGGTCATGGGTCTGCCTGGCTACGGCTCGGTCTACGCGCTCCGGGGCGGGATGGAAGAACTGCCGCGAAGGCTGGCGCAGCGGCTGACGCGAACGGCGCTCGAGTTGAACGCGCGTGTGGTGCGGCTCGGGCGGGAGGCGAACGGCGGGTATTCGCTGACCGTCCGTCGCGGTCGCGAGCTGTCGGTTGAACAGGCGGACGTGGTGGTCCTGGCTGTGCCCCATGGCGCCCTCTACGCGATCGAATGCGCAGGCGACCAACTGCGACGCAACGTCGCCGCGCACGTCGCCGCCTACGATCGACCCGGCCACTACCTGCGTGTCTCCCTGCTCTTCGATCGGATCTTCTGGCGCGCGGAGCTTCCCGGCGCGTGGTTCATGCTCGACGCGTTCGGCGGCTGCTGCGTCTACGACGAGAGTGCCCGCCATCACCACGAGTCGTGCGGCGTGCTGGGGTGGTTGATGGCGGGGGCGGAGGCACTGATGCTGTGCAACGCCGATGATGGAACGCTGGCAGAGCTCGCCGTGGCGTCGCTGCCCGGGGCGCTCTCGGAAACCGCGCGCCGCAGCCTTCGCGAATGCCGCGTGCACCGCTGGGCGGGAGCCGTGTCGGCGCGACCGGGGCGCCCGACCCTTGCCGGCGCCGACGGGCTGCTGGACCGATCAGGGCGTGGCGGCCTCTGCGTCGTCGGCGACTACCTCTTCGACGCAACGCTCAATGGTGTGCTGCGCTCGGCGGCCAACGCCGCCGACCTGATTGCCGCCTCGCTGACCTCTGACACGCTGCGGCCACCGGGCGCAGGCCTGCCGGGTGCCTGACAGCGGTTCGCCGCCGCTCCCTTTCCGGGTGGCCGGTTCGCGTCGGGGACGCGATGTCGGGTCATGAGGCGAGCGCGAGATTGAGGTTCTCGAGCGCTTCGTCAATCTCGGCGGGGCTCTTGAAGCCCACCGTGACGCAATCGACGCCCGCCTGCCGAAAGGCGAACCGCATCGCCTTCTGACGGTCCTCACGGTTGAAGGTGCCTTCGCCGGCGAGCTTCATCGAGATCACGCCCAAGCCTTTGCTGCGGACCTGTTGCACGTGGGTCACCACTTCCGGAACGTTGCCCGGCCCCTGGGTGTTGTAGTCCTCCGCGTCCATGCTCTTGCCGGTGTGGTTCATCCGGATCATTGCGACTTCGAGCCATTCGTTGCCAGGCACCCGGCGCAGGGCGGGCAAGCCATGCACCGACGCACCGTGGGTGAGCACGACCTTGCGAGACTGGACCTCGAGGATGGCGTCCTGCCAGCGCGCCGTATCGCTCGGCCAGGTCGCGGTGTGCTGCCAGTGGAGCAGCATGATGTCGAAGTATTCGGTGTTGGCGAGGCGGCGGAGCTCGTCGAGCTTCTGCTGCGGGTCGACGCCGTTGCTGGTCGTCACCTTCGACATCAGCTGATAGCTGTCACGCGGGAGGCCCTTCAGGGCGACCCCCAGCATCCGGTGCATCTCCCCGTACGATTCGGCCGTCTCGAAGAAGCGGATGCCGCTGTCGTAGGCATGGCGGACCAGCCGCGTGAACTGATCCTGCCCGAGGTCGCGTTGGACCTTGCCGCTGATGGTGCCGGTGCCGAACGCCAGCCGCGTGACTTTGACGCCGGTCCGGCCCAGCGTCACCAGGTCCGTCGCGCTCCCCCGCTGGGCGCCGAGGGCCAGGCCGCCGGATGCGGCGAGCGTTCCGGCGGCAAGGCCGGTCTTCAGGAATTCGCGTCGAGTGAAATGCGCCATCTCGTCCTCCTCCAGCCCGACCTGGCCGAATGCTACCAGAAATTCGCGGCGGCCGGAGCCGCCAGGCGAGTGCTGTAAGCGAAATCTGGCCGGGTGTTCGGGACGATTTCCGCAACCACCCCATCGACGCGGGCATAACCCCGTGTCAAGCCGCCTCGCGCGCCACGAGCGGTCGTGTGATGCAGTGATGCAGCCATGGTATGATCAGCATCATGCGCACCACGATTACTCTGGACGATCGTCTGATCACCCAGCTGAAGCGCCGCGCGGCCGAGCAGGGCACGTCCGTGAGCAAGCTCGTGGAACAGGCCGT
>JBDTOB010000371.1:0-3710 GCA_039933435.1 Acidobacteriota bacterium
TGCGCCTCGCCGAGGTCGTCGCCAACGTCCCCGGTGTCGTCTACGAGGCATGGGGGCAGCCGGACGCGGCGTCGCAGCGCATCGACTTCGTCAGCGAGTACGTGCGCACCATGCTCGGCTACGAGCCGATCGAATGGACGTCGCGGCCGAACTTCTGGCTCGAGATCGTCCACCCCGACGATCGCGAGCGGGCCGGAGCCGAGGCGGCGGCGATTTTCGCCAGCGGCGCGCCAGGCCGCAGCGAGTTCCGGTGGATCGCGAAGGACGGCCGGGTGGTCTGGGTCGAGGCGCACTCCAACGTGATTGTCGACGCCGCCCGGCGCCCGATCGGGATGCGCGGCGTCACCCTTGACGTCAGCGCGCGGCGGCAGCTCGAGGCCGAGCGCGCCGGGCTCCTCGCCCGGGAACAGGCGGCGCGCGCCGAGGCGGTTGCCGCCAATACCGTCAAGGACGACTTTCTCGCCACCCTGTCGCACGAGCTGCGGACGCCCCTCAACGCCATCCTCGGCTACGCCCGCATGCTGCGCACCGGCGCGATTGCCGCCGACCGGCAGTCGAAGGCGTTCGACGTCGTCGAGCGCAACGCCGCCTCCCTGGCGCAGATGGTCGAGGACGTGCTCGACGTCTCGCGCGTGACCGCCGGCAAGATCCACCTCAACATCGACGCGATCGATCTGCCCGGGATCATCGAGGACGCGATCGCCACCGTCCGGCCGGCGGCTGACGCCAAGGAGGTGTCGCTCGGGGTCGAGCTCGACCGTACGGCCGGTCTCGTCGCCGGCGACGCCGAGCGGCTGCAGCAGGTGGTGTGGAACCTGTTGACCAACGCGGTCCGCTTCACCCCGCGGGGCGGCGGTATCTGCGTCCGGTTGTCGCGGAAGGTGGACGAGGTGGTGATCGAGGTGCGCGACACCGGCGCCGGGATCGAGGCCTCGTTCCTGCCGCACGTGTTCGAGCGCTTTCGTCAGGCCGACAGCCGGCCGTCGCGCGAATTCGGCGGGCTCGGGCTCGGGCTGGCGATCGCGCGCGATCTGGTGGAACTGCACGGCGGCGAGATCCACGCCGCCAGCGATGGACCGGGCCTCGGCGCGACGCTGACGGTGAGGCTGCCGGTAAGCCCGGCGCCGAAATCCGAACCCGCGGCCTCTGTCTGATCGGCCGGCGATTCAGCAAGCGCGGACGGACCGCCGACGCTGGCTACCGGTCCGTGGACGGGACCGTGGGAAAAGGCTGGACGCTGTGCCGGCCGTCGCCGGCAAAGAGCCGTGCGATCCGTCGCACCAGCGCGTTTCCAGGGTCCGCCGCGCGCGTCCGGCTCTGACGACTGATGACCGTTCGGCGCGGCTTCGCCGCGGCGGAGGGAGCCGCCGCAAGCGGCGGGGCCGAGGCCTCGACCGACACGGTGGTCCGGACGATCCGCACCGGCGCCGGTCCGGGGTCCTGGGGGGATGCCTCCGTCAGCGGCGCTGCAAATCGCGGGGGTTCGGGGCGAGGCGTGTGGCGGACGAGCGCGAGCGGGACGATGAAGAACACCACCGACAGACATCCAGCCGCCGCCAGCTGGAGCACCTCGCGTTTCTGCTTCCGGGACAGAGAGCCCGGGCCTTGTGCGTCGCTTTCCGTTACACCATGTGCCATGGTCTCTCCTCGGAGCAGACGAACCCTCCGGTGTCATCTCAAGAAGCGCGCCGCACCGCACCCAGAGCCAGCCGTCGCGCAACTCACTGAGGATGCTGGACTTCGTCGCTTCTGATGGGCGCCAATGACGGGCTCGGATGGAACGCCGCCGTTCAGCCTGAGACGTTCTTACACGCCCGCAGCCGCTTCGCGCTAATATCCGGCCACGAAGGAGCCACGAGAAACATGAACAGATCCGTCATCACCGCAGCGTTCGTCTGTGCAGGCCTGGCAGCGGCCGCTGCCGTACCGGCACAATCCACGCAAACTCCGGCCGCCACGGCTGCCCAGGCACCGGCCACCGCGCCGCCGACCGCCCCGTCCTCCACCTGCCCGGAGATGGCGACGGCGCTGACCGCCCTGATGCGCAGCGACGCGCGGCTGGCGGACTGGCCGGCGCTCGGCCGCTACCGCGAGGCCAACCGCTCGCTGCCGCCGGCGGCCGCCTCCGACAAGCGCGTCGTCTTCATGGGGGACTCGATCACCGATGCCTGGCAGCAGCCGCGCTTCGGCGGCTTCTTTCCCGGCAAGCCCTACGTCGACCGCGGCATCAGCGGCCAGACGACACCGCAGATGCTGCTGCGCTTCCGCCGCGACGTCATCGACCTCAAGCCCAAAGCGGTCCTGATCCTCGCCGGCACCAACGACATCGCCGGTAACACCGGGCCGATGAGCGACGAAGACATCCAGGGCAACCTGGCGTCGATGAGCCAGCTCGCGCACGCCAACAACATCAAGGTCGTGCTCGCCAGCGTAACGCCGGTGGGCGCGTATCACACCGCGGCGCCGCGCGGCGTCCCCCAGACTACGACCCGCCCGATGGCCCGGATCAAGGCGCTCAACGACTGGATGAAGGCCTATGCCGCGGCCAACGGCGACACCTACCTCGATTATTTTTCGGCGATGACCGACGACACCGGCATGATGCGGTCGGAGCTGACCGAGGACGACCTGCATCCGAACGCCAAGGGCTACGCGATCATGGCGCCGCTGGCCGAAGCGGCGATCGCCAAGGCGCTGAAATAATCGACCCGCGGCGTGCCTGAGCGGGCTCAGGCGGGAAGAGCGGGGCCGCTGCCGGCCCCGCTTCGCTCGATCGCCGCCGCAATCTCTTCGAGATCCGCCGGATCAAGCGCCAGGCGCGCGGCGGGCAGCCAGCCGTCCACCTGTTCGGGCGAGCGGGCGCCGACGATGGCGCCGGTGAGGCCGGGCCAGGCGAGCACCCAGGCAATCGCCACGGCGCTGACGGTGGTGTGATGCCGGGCGGCGATCGGCGTCAGGGCGTCGCGCAACGCGAGATTCCGCTCGAGCTGCGGCGACTGGAATTCGAGCCCCTTGCGGCGCCAGTCGTCGGCGGCGAATGCCCCCACCCGATCGCGGCTGAACGACTCGGTCAGGATGCCGGACTGCATCGGGCTGTAGGCGATGATGCCGGTCCCGTGCGCAAGACACCAGGGCCGCTGCACGCCGGCAACCTCGCGTTTGATCGGCGACAGCGGCGGCTGCAGCGAGTCCACGTGACGCACCGCTTCGCAGCGCTCGAGCAGCGCGACGCTGAAGTTCGAGACGCCGATGGCTCGGACCTTCCCCTCTTCCACCAGCCGGACCATCGCGCCCCAGGAGTCCTCCACGGCGGTGCCGGTCTCGTCGGGCCAGTGGAATTGATAGAGGTCGATCGCCGGGACGCGCAGGCGCCGCAGTGAGGCCTCGGCTTCCCGGCCGATCGACTCGGGGCGCAGATTCCGGGCCGCGACCGCCATCCGATTGGACTCGTCCCAGACCAGGCCGCACTTGGTGAAGACCAGCGGCCGGTCCGCCGGCGGCAGCCGGCAGACGAATTCCCCCACGACCTCTTCGGAATGGCCGAGGCCGTAGACCGCGGCGGTGTCGATCCAGTTGACGCCGCCGTCGATCGCGCGCCGCATCGCGGCGATCGACGCCTCGTCGTCCTGCGGGCCCCAGCCGAAGGACCAGCCGCCGCCGCCCGCCGCCCAGGCGCCGAAGCCGACGGTGGTGATCTCGAGGCCGCTGGT
>JBDTOB010000372.1:0-3699 GCA_039933435.1 Acidobacteriota bacterium
GAACGCCTCCGCCCCCGCCTCCTCGCTCCACGCCTGGACGAGCGGATGCTCGGGCGCCAGCAGCACGAAGGTGGCGCCATAGATCGTATCGATGCGGGTGGTGAAGACATCGATCGTGGGGTTCAGGGTTCCGGGCTCCGGGTTCCGGGTTTCGGAGGGGTTCAAGGTTCCGGGTTCCGCAGCCAGCGCGAACGTCACCCGCGCGCCTTCAGATCTTCCGATCCAGTTGCGCTGCATCGTCAGGACTTTGTCGGGCCAGCCCGGCAGATCGTTCGCCGACTCCAGCAGCTCGTCGGCGTAGTGCGTGATACGCAGCACCCACTGCTCCAGCTCCCGGGTCGTCACCGCCGTGCCGCAGCGCCAGCAGGCGCCGTCGATCACCTGTTCGTTGGCCAGGACGGTGTTGCAGCTCGGGCACCAGTTGACGTTGGAGCGCTTGCGGTACGCGAGGTCGCGCTCGAGCATCTTGAGGAACAGCCACTGGTTCCACCGGTAGTACTCCGGCAGGCAGGTGGCGATCTCGCGCTCCCAGGCATAGCTGATGCCGATGCGCTGGAGCTGCCCCTTCATGTGGGCGATGTTCTCGAGCGTCCACGTCTCGGGGTGGGTGTTGTTCTTGATCGCGGCGTTTTCGGCCGGCAGGCCGAAGGCATCCCATCCGAAGGGGTGCAGCACGTTGAAGCCCCGCATCCGCTTCATGCGGGCGACGACGTCGCCGATCATGTAGTTGCGGACGTGGCCGACGTGGGCGTGCCCCGACGGGTAGGCGAACATCTCGAGGCAGTAGAACTTCGGCTTGTCGGGGTCTTCCGTGACCTCGAAGGCCCGGGTCTCCCGCCAGCGGTCCTGCCACTTCTTTTCGATGGTCTGGGGCTTGTAGTCGGGCACGATCCTTCAAGTATACCCGTGGCCCGCCGCGGTGATGGCGTCCGGAATCACCTGGTCGGGCTCGCGCCCGTCAGAGTCCGAGCGTCTTGCGAAGCCTGTCCTCGACCGCGCGCAGCTCATCGGAGGGAAGCGCACCCAGCCTGGCGCCGATCATGTCCTGCGTGACGGTTCGGACGATGCCGGTGACGACCGACGGGAAGAGGAGCCCGGACTCGCGCCAGGCTTTGACTTTGTAGTCGCCCGCCAGCAGGCGGCCGACGTTGCTGGTAATCGCCGCCAGAATGGCCTCTTGCCGGCTTCGATGGTAGCCGTCGCCGCTCACGATCAGCCCGGGACGCTGCTTCGCGCCTCTCTCGTCGGCGAACACGAATCTGACGACGACGATGTCGCCGCGGCTACAGCTTGTCGTAGGCGGCATCCTTCGGATTGTCCCAGAGGGCGGCCAATACCGGATCCGCGCGTTCGTGCAGCGCGATCAGCTCGCCAGCCGGAAGCTCGCCGGCGAGATCGTGCGTCAGGCGCGCCTCGACGGCTTCCCAGACATATTGGCGGATGGACGTCTCGCGTTTTGCGGCAGCGATGTGGAGGCGCCGGCGTGCTTCCCGCGGCACGTCGATGCTGAGCCTGGCCCGGCGCTCAGGAGTAGCGGACATGGCTCACTTTTACACATTTACGTAAATGTGTCAAGGTCGCTGGAGACAGGAGGGCTTCCAGTGGCCTCGCTGCGCCTGGTCTGCCTGGTCGGGCCTGTTCAGGCAGAACTAGACCCGCGGGCCGCGTGCTACTCTGCCGGTGATGCCTCAGCAGCCCGATCGCGAGCGGCGGCCGGCGACCTACGAGGATCTGCTGAACGTCCCGGACAACCTCGTCGCGGAGATCCTCGACGGCGAGCTGCACGCGTCGCCGCGGCCGACGCCGAGGCACGCGGACGCGAGCTCCGGGCTCGGCGGGACGCTTCGCAACCCGTTCGACCGCGGCCGCGGCGGCCCCGGCGGCTGGCGCATCCTCGACGAACCCGAGTTGCACCTGGGCGCGGACATTGTCGTGCCGGATCTGGCTGGCTGGAGGCGCGAGCGGCTGCCCGCCCTTCCCGAGGAGGCGTTTTTCTCTCTGGCGCCCGACTGGGCGTGTGAAGTGCTGTCCCCCTCGACCGCGGCCATCGATCGCGTCAAGAAGCTGACGATCTACGCGCGCGAGCGCATTCCTCACGTCTGGCTTGTCGATCCCATCGCCCGCACACTGGAGGTCCTCCGTCTCGACCACGGGCGATGGACCATCATCTCTTCCGTCGCCGGCATGGCGATCCTCCGCGCGGAGCCGTTCGAGGCCATCGAGCTCGACCTGTCCCTGCTCTGGGAATAGGATACCCCCCCGGGGTGAGCGGGAGTGGCACCGTCACAACTCCATCCTGTGACCCCTCTGCGCCGCCCGGACGAGCGCGAGCGCGCGCTCGCCGCGCTGGGCGTCGACACTTCCTGTCAGCGGCACGGGCTGTGCAACAACGTTTGAGGATCCGTGCCTCTTCATCGCCTCGAACGTCACGTCGAGACAGGCCGCCAGCGCCTGGAGGTCGTAGCCTCCTTCGGTGACGAAGGCGACTGCCCGGCCGGCCGCGGCACCGAGCAGATGCCGGATGACGGTATCGAAGCCGGCGTCGGTGACGCGCATCGAGGCCAGCGGATCGCGCTCGTGGGCGTCGTAGCCGGCCGAAACGAGCACCAGACCAGGGTCGAAGGCTCGGAGGACCGGCACGACCGCCTCGCGGTAGACGAGGTCGTAGTCGGCATCGGTGGCCCCGGCCTCGAGTGGCACGTTGAACGTGAAGCCGGTCCCCTCGCCGGTTCCGGCTTCCTCCGCCGCGCCGGTACCCGGGTAAAAAGGAAACTGGTGAGTGGACACGTAGAGGACACGCGGGTCGTCGTAGAACATCGCCTGGGTGCCGTTGCCGTGATGGACGTCGATATCGACAATTGCCACCCGCTCGACGCCACGGGCGACCGCATGCGCCGCGGCGACGGCAATGTTATTGAACAGGCAGAAGCCCATCGCGCGATCCCGCTCCGCGTGATGGCCAGGCGGGCGGACCAGCGCCAGCGCCGGTTCGCCGCGGTCGAGCGCGTGATCCGCGGCCTGGACGGCCGCGCCGGCGGCCAGGCGGGCGATATCGAACGACTCCGGCGAGGTAAAGGTGTCGGCGTCGAGCATCACCGCCCGGCCGGCCGTGGCCGCCATGGCCTCGACATGGGCGCGGTCGTGCACCCGCAACAGCTCAGCAGTCGTGGCGGCTCTCGGAGGGACGACCGTCGCGCCGCGCTCGCGCCATCGCGCCGCCGCCGCATCGAACACCTGCGCGCGTTCCATCCGTTCGGGGTGTCCCGGCGGCGTGACGTGCGCGTCGAACGCAGACGAGGAAATGATCAGCATGACCCCCTATAACCTATCAGCGGGACGCGAGCACGAGGAAGCCGGAAGCGGGCAGCCGGGAACCGGCGGTGAAACGGGGGGCTTCCAATTGCGGTATAAAGAGACCGTGACCGAGCCAGGCCAGCCCCAGCGCATGCTGATCGTGGACGACGACGAGTCGCTGCTGGGTGTGGTGAGCCTCGCGTTTCAGAAGACCGGACGCGAAGTGGTGTCCTGCTCGACGTTCGAAGAGGCGCGCCTGCGCCTCCGGGAAGGACATTTCGACGTGCTCCTGACCGACGTGCGGCTCGGCGCCTTCAACGGCATTCAGCTGGCGGTGATCGCGCGCGACATCCACCCCGAGATGCAGATCATCGTCTTTTCCGGCTTCGACGATCCCGTGCTCAG
>JBDTOB010000373.1:0-3686 GCA_039933435.1 Acidobacteriota bacterium
CCGCGGCGCAGAACCGCATCGATGTCGTCACGCCGCTGGCGCCGGAGCTGGCCGCCTACGGCGCCTACGACGTCGGCGTGCGCACGCTGCGGATGACCGACCGGAACCGGCCCGATGTCCTCGGCGCGGCGGAAGGTAAACCGTTGCCGCGCTACGACCGGACCCTGACGCTCGACGCCTGGTATCCCGCGGGGCCCGCGACCGCGCATCCCGACGGCGAGTATCACACCATCACCCGGGACCCCGGCGTCACCGTGATCCTGCGGGGGAAGGCGATCCGCGATGCCGCGCCGGCGAAAGCCGGCGGCCCGTTCCCTCTGGTAATCGTGTCGCACGGCTATCCCGGCAACCGCTACCTGCTCTCCCATCTGTGCGAGAACCTGGCCAGCAAGGGGTTCGTCGTCGTCTCGATCGATCATCCCGACAGCACCTACGACGATCAGAAGAACTTTGGCAGCACGCTCTACAACCGGCCGTTCGACCAGTTGTTCGTGCTCGACGAGATCGCGAGACTGGCCGCCACGAGCGGCAGCGTCTTCAGCGGTCTGGTGGATGCCGGGCGAACCGGGCTGGTCGGCTATTCGATGGGCGGCTACGGCGTCGTCAATGTCGCGGGGGGAGGTTACAGCCGCGCCAGCGAAACGTTCTCGTTCGCGCCGCCCAACCGCATGCTCGCCGACCGCGGCGCCGCGGCGCTGGCCTCGAAGCCGACCGATCCGCGCATCAAGGCGGTGATCGCGATTGGCCCGTGGGGCATGCAGAACGGGTTCTGGGACGCCGACGGGCTGCGCGGCATCCGCGTGCCGCTGCTGCTGGTGGCGGGGAGCGCCGACGAGATCTCCGGTTACGAGAAAGGGACCAGGGCGATTTACGACGGCGCCGTCAACGCCGACCGCTACCTGCTGACCTTCCGCGACGCGGGGCACAACGCCGCCGCCCCGATTCCGGCCCCCGCCGAAACCTACGCCTACTCCGCGGCGCTGAAGTCGTTCCCGTTCGTGCACTACGCCGATCCCGTCTGGGACACCACCCGGATGAACAACATCCTCGATCATTTCGCCGCCGCCTGGTTCGGGCTGCATCTGAAGGGGGAGTCGGACAAGCGGGCCTACCTCGACGTCCCTGCCAACGACGACCGTCCACCGCAGGTGGCGCAGGGCGCCGCGGCGGGCCAGGGGGATGCGGGGTGGAAGGGCTTCAAGCCGCGGACGACGGTGGGGCTGACGCTCGAGCACGCAAGGCCGTCGCCCTGATCGCGGCCGCGCCGTTTCTTGACACCTGTCACCACCCGCGGCCAGAATGCCATCGGACATCCGTCAACCCACGGCCTGATTGCATGACTGCCATGAACCATATCCTTGCTCGTTCGTTTGCCGGCCTCGCGATGGCTGGTCTGCTTGCGTCCCCGGTTGCCGCGCAGCAGCCGCCGGCGACGCCCCCCGCTGCCGGACAGGCTGCCGACGGCCCGAAGCCGGCCGACACCGAAGTCTGGACGCCGGAGCCGAAGGTGGTGACGCCTGCAGCGACGAACGGAGGAGCGCCGAGCGACGCCGTCGTGCTGTTCGACGGCAAGGGCCTCGACCAGTGGGTCTCGACCAAGGACAAGTCCGCCGCGGGCTGGACCGTCGCCGACGGCATCCTGACGGTGAACAAGGCCGCGGGCAACATCGAGACGAAGCGGAGCTTCACCAACTACCAGCTCCACATCGAATGGCGGATTCCCGAGGGGGTGACCGGCACCGGCCAGGCGCGCGGCAACAGCGGCGTGTTTCTCGCCTCGACCGGCGCCGGCGACGGCGGCTACGAGCTGCAGGTGCTCGATTCCTACAACAACAAGACCTACGTCAACGGCCAGGCGGCCAGCATCTACAAGCAGTCGATCCCGCTGGCCAACGCCGCCCGCAAGCCGGGCGAGTGGCAGACCTACGACATCGTCTGGACCGCGCCGACCTTCAACGCCGACGGCTCGGTGAAGACGCCGGCCGCCGTCACCGCCTTCCACAACGGCGTGCTGGTCCAGGATCACTTCGAGCTGAAGGGGGAGACGCTCTACATCGGCAAGCCGGTTTACAAGAAGTACGACTCGGCGCCGATCAAGCTGCAGGCCCACGGCGACCCGAGCCCGCCGATCAGCTTCCGCAACATCTGGGTGCGAGAGCTGCCGCCCACGCCGTCCAAATAGCTCGGGCACTACCGCAGCGTCGATGCCTGCCGCACTGCGCCCGGGCCCCGGACGCCTGGAAGCCATCTTTCTCAAACGCGCCCACCGCGGCCCCATGGACCCGGTGGCGCGGGCGACGATCATTGACGCCGGCCTGACCGGCAGCGTCCGCGCCGGTAGCGTCCGCCAGATCACCCTTCTCGAACGCGAGATCTGGGAGGACAGGACGACGGCCGTCGGCAGCAGCGCGCCCCCGTCCGCGCGCCGCGCCAACCTGCTGGTCAACGGCATCTCACTGGCCCACAGCCGCGGACGCCTCCTGCGCATCGGCGCCGTACGGCTGCGGGTCGCCGGCGAAACCAAACCGTGCGAGCGGATGGACGAGGTCGCCCCCGGCCTGCAGGCCGCCATGGGGCCGGATTGGAGTGGGGGCGTCTTCACGCAGGTGGTCGAGGCCGGCGACATCGCCATCGGCGACACCGTCGAGTGGCTGGAGGAGGCCGCCGACCCACTTCCAGAGGCCATCCGTAACTCGTTAACTGTGTAAGATTTGCCCTTGACGTCGAGCCATCGACAGTCTACAGTCGGAGGTATCCCAGCACGTCGTCGTCGTTACTGAAAGTCCAAGCGAAAAAGGCTGCCCCTGGACGGGGCTGGCAAAGCTGTAAGCTCCGGGAGCGCGGAGTGATTTAGCTGCCGAACTTGGAGTACCTATGTCCACACGTCGCGCAGTGCCCGCGTTTCTCGCCATCGTCTTTGCCATTATCTTTTTCGGGCTGGGCAACTACCTCGCCGCCCGGCAGACCGCCGGCAGCGACGAGCAGATAGCCTCCCTTCGGGCCGAAGTGGACTTCCTCCGCGATCGTGAGCTCGCCCGCCCCGCCGGCACGGCAGGCCACGCCCCTCCCTCAGCGGTCTCGCTCATGGATACGGAGAGCCGCGCTTCCCTGATTGCCGATGTCAAGCGCGAGCTGAGCGCCGAGATGGGCCTGCTGCCGCTGACGCTCCTGCGCGAGCGCCGCAACAGCTTCGTCGAGCTGAACGCGTTCGACGACAAGGGGGCCAGCAGCTACGGCACCGCCGGTTATCTCGGGAACGGCTACTTCATCACCGTCAAGCATGCCGTGGTCGCGCTGGGGCAGGAAGGCGCCGCCGACCCCCGCCGCATCACCTCGATCAAGCTGTCCTACGCCGGCTCCTCGCTCACCGCCAGGGTGGTGGACGTCGGCGACGCCAAGGCCGAGGTCGATCCCGGCGACTGGGCGATCATCAAGGTGAAGGAGGACGTCGACCTGCCGGCGCTCCATGCCAACATGGCCTACGCCTTCGATTTCGCGGACCCGATCTTCCGGCTGGGCAACGACTACTCGAAGGGGATCATTCTCTCGACCGGATACGTGGGACAGCGGACCGCGAACAACCTCGTCACCTGCCTCACCGACGGCCATCCCGGCGTCTCGGGCGGCGGCGTGCTCAACCGCGACGGCGATCTGGTCGGCATTCCGATCGGCCGGATGCAGGGGGA
>JBDTOB010000374.1:0-3683 GCA_039933435.1 Acidobacteriota bacterium
AGAACGCGTCCGTCGTCGCCGGCAACTGGAGGCCGGTGGCCGACAGCCAGGCGGCGGGCGGAGTCCGGCTGTGGAATCCCGATGCGGCGGTGGCCAAGGTGCCGGCCGCGCTGTCGGCCCCGGCGCACTATTTCGAGCTCACCTTCAACGCCGAGGCGGGACGCGCCTACCGGTTGTGGCTGCGAGGGCGCGCCGACCAGGAGTACTGGGGCAACGACTCGGTCTACGTGCAGTTCAACGGCAGCGTCGATGCCGCCGGCGTCCCCGCCTACCGGATTGGGACGACCGGCGCCACCTGGGTCAGCATCGAAGACTGCTCCGGCTGCGGCCTCCAGGGATGGGGCTGGCAGGACAACGGCTACGGCACCGGAGTCCTCGGGCCGCTGGTCTCTTTCGCGGTCACGGGACCGCAGACGCTCCGCATCCAGCAGCGAGAGGACGGCATTTCCCTCGATCAGATCGTGCTGTCGCCAGCCCTCTACCTGTCGGTCTCACCCGGGGCCGCCAAACTCGACGCCCTGATCCTGCCATTGACCGGCAGTGCTCCTGCCCCGCCGCCGCCACCGGCACCGGTGTCGGGATCAGAGGTTCTCATCACCACGGCATCGCTCATCAAGACCGCCGGGGCCTGGAAGTCGATCGCCGACAGTTCCGCCGCCGGGGGCCTCAGCTTCGGGACCACCGATACCGGGGCGGCCAAGGTGACGGCGCCGCTGTCCGCGCCGCTCGATTACGTCGAACTGACGTTTACGGCGGAAGCCGGACGGTCCTATCGCCTCTGGCTCAGGGGCCGGGCGGACAAGGACTCCTGGGCCAACGATTCCGTCTACGTTCAGTTCAGTGGCGCCCTGGATACCGCCGCCCGGCCGACCGCGCGCATCGGCACGACCGAGGCTGCGACCGTCAACCTCGAGGAGGCCTCGGGCGCCGGCCTGTCCGGCTGGGGGTGGCAGGATCACGGCTACGGCGCCGGAGTCCTCGGACCGCTGTTCACCTTCGCGGCGACCGGGCCGCAGACGATCCGCATTCAAACCCGCGAGGACGGCCTCCGGATCGACCAGATCGTCCTGTCGCCGGCGGTGTACCTGCAATTCGCACCGGGCGCCCTCAAGAACGACACCACCATCCTCCACTGAACCCCGCTGGCCTGCTCGTCCGAAGACACCAGAGAGCGCCTGCGGCCGCGGCGAGCGAACAGAGTGAGCCGAGCCGCAGCGAGCGGGGGTGGGGCCCCGCTCGCTGTGAGAATTGTCGGTGGCATTACAATTTTGAATGACGGGCCGCTCGGCGGATCTCTCTGAACACTTGTAACTTCAACCCGGGCCTGCACTTACCGCTCTCAGCGGCCCGGCACTCCGCTTGCGTTCCAGAGGGTTGCGCGATGTTTCCCGCGCACTTCTATTCCAAGGGACCCTGGGGAGTTGCGACGATGAGGGTGGATCAGGCGTGCCGGCTGTTGAGCATGATGGCCGCAGGCCTGGCCATCACGGCGGCTGGCGTCAGCGCCGCGACGGTGGAGGTTCACGCGGGAGAGGATCTGCAGGCGGCCATCAACCGCGCCCAGCCGGGCGACGTCCTGCTGCTCGACGCGGGGGCGACGTTCACGGGCAACTTCGTCCTGCCGGTCAAACCAGGCGCGTCCTACATCACCATCCGCTCGGCGGCGCCCGATGGCAGCCTGCCGGCATCCGGGGTGCGCGTTACGCCGGCCATGGCCGCGCTGCTGCCGAAAATCAAGTCCGCCAACGCCGCGCCGCCGCTCATCACCGCCGCCGGCGCCCACCACTGGCGGCTGCAGCTGCTCGAGTTCCCGGCCACGCTCCTGGGGTACGGAGAGATCGTCCGCATCGGGGATGCGTCGGCCGCCCAGTCGACGCTCGCGCAGGTTCCCTATGAATTCGATCTCGATCGGGTCTACATCCACGGCGATCCGCTCTACGGGCAGAAGCGCGGCATCGCCCTCAACGGACGCAGCGTGACCATCCGCAACTCCTACATCTCCGACATCAAGGCGGTGGGCTTCGATTCCCAGGCCATCGGCGGCTGGAACGGGCCCGGCCCGTTCACAATTGAGAACAACTATCTCGAAGCCGCGGGGGAGAACCTGCTGCTCGGCGGCGCCGACCCGACGATCCCCAATCTCATCAGCGAAGGCGTCACGGTGCGCTTCAATCAGCTGACCAAGCCGCTCACCTGGCGGGATCCGGTGGTGCCGTCGCCGGCGGGAATTTCGGGGATCGGAACGGCTACTGGGGGCAGCCTGGCGGGCGGGGTCTACGCCTATCGGGTCGTGGCCTGGCGCCCGGTGGGCGGCGGCACGATCGGGCGGTCCGACGCCTCTGCCGAGATCTCGGTCACGGTCCCGTCGGGGACGACCGGAAAAATGAAGCTCACCTGGTCGGCAGTGCCGGGCGCCACCGAGTATCGCCTCTACGGCCGCACCTCCGGTTCGGCGACGCAGTCCTGGACGGTCACCGGCACGACCTTTACCGATACCGGCACCGCGGGGCGGGCCGAGGCAGCGCCAACCACGCAGGGCGACCTGTGGTCGGTGAAGAATCTGTTCGAGCTGAAGAACGCCCGCCACGTGCTCGTCGAAAACAATCTCTTCGAGAACAACTGGGCCCAGGCCCAGACGGGCTACGCCATCCTCTTCACGCCTCGCAACCAGAATGGCGGCTGTCCCTGGTGCGTCGTCGAGGACGTCACCTTCCAGTTCAACCTGGTGCGGAACGTAGCGGGCGGCGTCAACATCCTGGGCATCGACTCCCCCAACGTCAGCGCCCAGACCAACGGCCTCCGGATCCTCGACAACGTCTTCTACGGCATCACCCAGTCGCTGGGCGGGCAGGGCTGGTTCCTGCTCATCGGCGACGAGCCCCGCGACGTGACCGTGGAGCACAACACCGTCGACTTCGACGGCACCACGGCCGTCTATGCCTATGGCGGCACCGCCACCAATCCGCGGAAGATCACGGGGTTCCGCTTCGCCAACAACGCCCTGCGCCACAACCAGTACGGCATCAACGGCGCCGGCTCGGCGACGGGCAACACGGCCCTGGCCGCGTATTTTCCGGGAGCGGTGGTGCAGGGGAACTGGCTACAGGGGGGAACGGCGTCGCGCTATCCGGCGGGCAACTTTTTCAGCGGCACGTTCGCGTCAGCCTTCGTCGACGTCACTGTCGCGAATTATCAGCCCGCGGCGGGGAGCCTGCTGCTGACCGGGTCCACCGACGGCACCCCGATCGGGGCGGATTTCGCGGCGGTGATGAGCCGGGTGCCGGCGTCCATCGGACCGGCGTCGATCACGGGCCCCAGCCGTCCGGGCGGCGTCCGCATCATTCACTGAGCCGGGACGCCCTCCGTCGAAAAGGTGCCTGGTGCGAGGGCCGGGCAGAGCGAGCGCGACCAGGACGGCGGCTGCGGCCGCCGGCTCACCCGAGCACCCCTTCACATCAGCCTGGATCACGAGCCGGTCCGATGCGGCCGCTGCAGAGCGACAATGCAGCGATTCAAGACTGCAACGAATATAGTTATTGCATCGACCGACGAAGTCGCGCCCGATATTTTTCGAGATCAAGGCCGAGCGTGTCATGTTTTTTTGACCGACGGTGTCCTTGAGATCATCAGGAGCGGGTGAGCTCGATCACCCTGATGCTGGCGTAGTAGCTGAGGGTCGGAAA
>JBDTOB010000375.1:0-3677 GCA_039933435.1 Acidobacteriota bacterium
GTAATACTCGACCGCTTCCTCCCGCGTCGGCTTGTAGCCCTGAATCGGAAAGGGATAGCCGCCGATTTCAATGAGATCGGGCGTGGAGAAGAACTCCATGCGCGCGGGGTAGCCGACAATCGAGTTGACCAGCGCTCCCTTCTCCACCACCCGCGCGCTCAGACCCTCGCGCTTGGCCTCGATGGCGCACGCCAGCCCCACCGGTCCGGCCCCCACGACCAGCACATCGACGACATTCTCCATCGGCCTACCTGCTTCGCATGGGAGGCGCGGGCTCGAGGTCGTCGGACGACGCCTCGAGCCGCAGCCCCTCTGGTAACGATTCACCGGACGCATCCCGCGCCGCTGCCGGGTCCGCCGGCCGGAGCACTTCCAGCCCCGCCACGACCTCGGCGGCCGCGCCCGCCGCGATCAGCCGTCGAGCCGCCTCCTCCCGTACGTCCGCCGGAAGGTCGCGGGCCGGATCGCCGGTCAGCGCGCCGAGCCGCACCGCGGCCTCCGCGGCCTCGGCGCTGATCTCCCGCAGCGCCAGGAGGGTGCCGATCCAGCGCGCGGCCGCGGCGCCGGGGACCACCGCATTGAGCGGGCCGTAGAGAGGACGGCGCGCCCCCATCCGCCCCAGCGCCCAGACGCGCGCGCCGTTGCGCGGCTCCTTCTGCACCAGCCCGGCCAGACGGTCGCCCAGCCGCACCCGCTCCGCCGCATCGATGCGCTCGAGGCCCGCGAGCAGCCGCCAGGCGTCGCGGTCGATCTGCGAATTGAGACGCGCGCTCTTCTTCTGCCCGATGCCGAGCTGCGCCGCCACCCGCCCGGCGAGCTCGCGCTGCTGCCCGGGCGTGAACCCGCCGCTCACCCGCTGCCACAGCACGAGCCACTCCACCTGGCACTGCACGTCCCTGGGAAAGGCGAGGCCCGCGGCGTAGACCCGCCGCAATTCCGCCACCCGCCACGGGTCGGTCGGCGCGCCGAACCCGGGCCGGGCGCAGAAGCCGGCCAGATTCAGCCAGCGGGCCTCGTGCGCCGCATCCTGCTTCCGGCCCGCCGCGTGCTCGATCAGCGCATCCGCCAGGGATCGCAGCACGCCCAGCGGCCACGACGCCTTGCCGTGGCCGAGCGCGATCTCGAGCGCCGCCGTGAGCTCGCCCGGCGCCACCGCGCCACTCCCCGCACCGAATACGCCGGCCACCAGGGCCCGGGCCCCGGCCACCGCCTCCTCCGTCACGACCACGGCGGGCGCCTGCGGCGCCGCGGCCGTCTCCTCCTCCGCGGCATCGAACGGTTCCGGCTCGGCGCCGCGCAGGCTGAACGCCAGGCGCCAGCGGTGCCCGGTCTCCACCGACTCGCACCACAGCTCGAGCGTCCCGGTCTCGGTGTATGCCGCGGCCAGACGGACGGCGATCGGCACCCGCCTCGATCGCTTGCCGTATCGGAGCGCGGTGACCAGCGGCGCATGGCGGTGCACCTCGTCGTCGGGCGCGAAGCTGACCACCGCGTCGAGCGGATCGGCCCGCGACAGGCTGCTGTAGAGCGTGAACGAGGACGGCTGGTTGGCGACCGCGGTGAAGGTCCGGTCGAGCGCGAACCGGGTGCCCTCCTCGGTGCCGCGGGGCATGACGCACACGGCCGACACCGCGTTCTCGCCGGCAAGGCCGATGTAGTACGAGCGCGAGGCGCCGGCCCTGATCAGCCATCGCCGCGCGGTGTCGGGACGGCTGCGCACCCTCGCATAGAACGCCGCGCCGATGGCGACGCTGGCTTCCGGGCGCGCGTTCTCGAGCAGAGCCGGGCGCCGGCCGCACCAGTCGGCCAGCGCGTCGAGGACCTGCGTCCGCGCCAGCGGCGGCGCGAAAAATCCGCCATTGAAGAGCACGGCGTCTGGGGCGGCCATCCTCCCGCGGGTCCCGGCGACGCCGGCGGCGCGCGTCAGGAACGCCGCGAGATGACGGGTGATCGCCGGCTCGCTCTCATACGGCAGACCGAGCTCGCGCAGCCCGGCCCGGCGGTTCCGCGCCGGCAGGTCGTCGCCGGCACTGCGCGGCAGGAACCCGTCGCGCAACATCCCCACCACGTCTTCCCGCGTCAGCTCGGTGCTGCGCCCGCCGCCGACGACGCCGCGGCCGCCGCCGAGCAGGGTGATCGGCAGCCGATCGGGCCCCGGTTCTGAGAGCAGCCGCTCTTTGGCGGCGCCGCACTTGCGGCGCAGGATCTGCCGCTCGGTGAGCGACAGCCGCGCCGCGCCCCCGAGCCGCTCCTCAAGCAGCGCGGCGAGAGCGAAATCGAGATTGTCGCCGCCGAGCAGCAGGTGCTCGCCGATGGCGATGCGCTCGAACACCAGCGCGCCGTCCTCCTCCGCGGCCCGCATCAGGCTGAAATCGCTGGTGCCGCCGCCGACGTCGCAGACCAGCACCAGCGCGCCCGGGGCCAGCGCGGCGCCGATATCCCGCGGGTGCGCGGCGATCCACGCGTAGAGCGCCGCCAGCGGTTCTTCGAGCAGCGTCACGTCCGGCAGGCCGGCCGCCGCGGCCGCCGCCATCGTCATCTCGCGCGCTTCGGCGTCGAAGGACGCCGGCACCGTCAGGACCAGCGACTGCTGTTCCAGCGCGGCGCCGGCGCCGGAGGCGTGCTCATGATTCCACGCCGTCCGCAGGTGCCCGAGCAGCCGCGCCGAGGCCTCGACCGGCGACAGCTTCTGCGCCGCGTCGTCGATCCACGGGAGCAGCGGCGCGGCGCGGTCGACGGCGGCATTCGACAGCCAGGATTTCGCGGACGCGATCTGCCGGGAAGGAATCAGGGCGCCGTGGTCCCGGGCGAAGACCCCGGCCACGGGATCGGCGGACCAGGGCGGCGGCACGTGTCCGGCGGCGACTTCCGCCGGGGTGGGGAAGTAGAGGAACGATGGCAGGGTGGCCTGCCGCCCGGTTTCTCCGGCGGCCACCACCTGGGGAATGTCGAACAGCCGCACCGGGCCGCCCGGCGCCGCCCAGGCGAGGGCGGAGTTGGTGGTGCCGAGATCGATACCGACGAACCACGGCATGTCAGGGCGCCTGCTCGCGGATATTCCGTTCGAGCTTCCAACGCTCGTCGCCGTCCCGCGAGACGCACCAGATTTCCATCACTCCCGTCTCGGTGACCCGGCTCTCGAGCGAGACCGGCACGACCGCGTCCTGCTCGCCTGCCACCGGCAGGGTGACGTCGAGCGGTCCGAGCTCTTCGAGGTCGTCTCCCCAGTCCTCGATCAGCATGCCGGCGCGATCGCTCTTGCGGACCGTGGAGGACAGGAACCGGAACTCGGCCGGCTCGCCGACCACCAGGCCGAACTCGCGGTCGGGAATGCCGAGACTGGTGCCCTCCTCCATGCCGAAGGGCACGACGCAGAGCGCCTTGAGCGGCGCCTGAAGGCCGGGGACCGCCGGCAACGCGCTCTCGATGCCGAGGTAGTAGGTGCGCGCCGAGCCGCTGCGGATGCGGATGCCGCTGCCGCGCCGCGCCAGCCCGTACGAGGCCGCGCCCATGGCCACCGCATGGTCGAGATTGTCGGTCTCGAGCACGTGCCGCGCGTCGAGGGCCGCGAAGCCCTCACCGCGCAGCCAGTGGTTGAGAACCTCCACGACCCGCGCCCGCAGCGCCGGCGCCTTCATCACTCCGCCGTTGAACAGCACGTGGGTCGGGCAGGCCAG
>JBDTOB010000376.1:0-3676 GCA_039933435.1 Acidobacteriota bacterium
ACTTCAGGGCGGCGCGCGCTTCCGCGAGCTCCGGCCGTCCCTGCGCATCTCCCGCTTTGGTAATCTCCAGCAGCCGCGTGTAGTAGCCTGTCGCCTTCTGGCGGTCGCCGGCGGCGGCGGCGGCGCGCGCGGCGCCCCAGGTGGCGCGGAAGCGGTTCGGCTCCTTCGCCAGGGTCGCGTCGAAGGCCGCCAGCGCCGGCCCCGGCTGCTGCAGCTCGAGCAGCATCTCACCCAGCAGCTCACGCGCCGGCTTCAGCGGCCCCGGGCTGACGGCCGATTTCTCCGTCGCATCCTCCATGTCGGCCGCCTCGCGCATCATCGCCAGCGCGGCATCCTTGCGGCCCTCCGCGAGCGTGACCCATGCGGTCGCGACGCGGCGCTGGATGTCCACCTGCCCGGCCCAGTAGCTGTCGTGCGCCGCCTCGAGCGTGTCCCGCAGCGCCGCCAGCCGATCGAGGTCGGGCGTAGCGGCTTCGGGGTGGCCGCTGCGGGCGGCGCCGAGCGCCCGGGCGAAGTGTGTCACCGCGTCGGCCCAGCCGAAGGCGGTCTGGCTCGGCGTCAGCGCCGCGGCCTCGGCCCAGGCGGCCCGCTCGAGCGCGTAGCGCGCCGGCATCGCCGCCAGCGCGTAATAGCCGGCGGGCGGCGGCGCGGCATTCCCGGCCCCCGGCTGCGCCAGTCTGTCGCCCGGCGTGGCGGTCCCGTCGATGGTCCGCTTCGCGGCGGCGTCCTGCGCCGTCTGCAGGTAGGCATAGACCTCGTAGTCGAGGGCGTGGAGCTCCTCGGTGGCGGCGTTGGCTTTGCGCGCGGCGGCCGCCGAGGCGATGTTGGTGTCGATGGACTCCTGCCAGGAGCCAACCCGGGTGAAGGTGTGCGACGGCATGTGCAACGCGTGCGGCGCGTCGGGCGCGATCTTCGCGTAGCGCCGGGCGGCGTCGAGGGCGCGTGGTGCCAGCGCCGGGACATCGAAGCTGTGGATGATGTAGTGGGCCAGCCCCGGATGTTCAGGCTGGCGCGTGAACTCGTCCTCCAGAATAGCCGCCGCCTTGAGCTGATTGGTGTAGGTCTTGTCGGTCGGCAGCGCCGTCTGATCCAGCGCCAAGGCGTAGAAGATCCGTGCCTCGATGTCGTCCGGATACCGCGCCGCCAGCGCCGCCATCGCCTGTTCGTAGGCCAGCGTGCGGGCGCGCTGATCGGTCGTGGCCGCGTCGCGGTACAGCAGATCGACGGCGCTGACGTAGGCCTTTTCGCGATCGGTGCCGGCGCCGCTGGCCCGGGCGGCATCGCTGGCGGCCAGGCCGGCGGCCAGTCCCTGCGGCGAGCGGAAGCCGGCGAACGGATTGCCCCACCAGCTCATCGCGGTACCCCACTGCGCCATCACGCAGCGGGGATCGGCGGCGAGCGCGGTCTGGAACGACTCGATGGCGGCGGAGAACCAGAAGGAGTGCAGCAGCGCGACGCCGCGGTCGAACGCCGGCTGCGCCGCCGGTGTGCACGAGGTCGGAAAATGGACAGCGCCGAGCCGGCCAGCAGGGGCGCCGTGGCCGTGCTGATCCGCCTGCGGGGCGGCAAGGGCGGGACGCGCCGCAGGGACGAACAGTCCCACGCTCAGCATCCACATCATCAGTCGTTTCATGGTCAGCTCCTTTCTCGCGGTGATACCGCCGCCGCGGCCGACGCCCTGACGGCGGTCCGCATGAACGAGTCGCAGGATGCAGAGGAGAATTTTCAGGTTGTCACAGCCTGCCGGGGTCGTCCAGCGGAATCGGTCTCGGGCGTTTCTGCGTTGTCGCGGCCGACCTGTTAAGCTGTTCGGCGAGGCGGCGCCTGGCGCGCCGCAAGGAGGAGTCCAATGTCTATCGCCAAGGTGTCCGAGATCAGCGCGACCTCCAGCAAGAGCTTCGAGGATGCCGTCCAGCAGGGACTGGCGCGCGCCAGCAAAACGCTGCGCCACATCCGCGCCGCCTGGATCAAGGAGCAGCACGTCCGCTGCGAAGAAGGGCGGATCACCGAGTATCAGGTCAACATGATGGTGACCTTCGTCATCGACGACTAGCATCGAGGCCGACGACGCAAGGCAACAACATGCGCCACCCATCGCATGGTCTGTCGAGACGGGCGTTCGTCGCCGCCAGCGCCGGCACGCTGCTGTCCGCGGGATGGAAGCGTCCGGCGCCGCCCGGCCTGACTGCGCGCGAGATCGTGGCGCGCATCCAGGCGGCGGCCGGCGTCCCCTGGCGCGAGAAGACCGTCGACTCCTTCAAGGCTGGCGATCCCGGTATCGTGGTCACCGGCATCGCCACCACCGCGATGGCGACGCTCGGCGTGCTGCAGAAGGCCGCGGCGGCGGGGCGGAATCTCGTCATCACCCACGAACCGCTGTTCTATGCGACCAGCGACGACCCCGGCCCGCGGGCCACGGACCCGGTCTTCCTGGCCAAGCAGGCCTTCATCGCGGATCATCACCTCGTCGTCTGGCGCTTCTACGACCACTGGCTGGCGCGGCAGCCGGCCGAGCTGCCCAGGGCGCTGGCGGAGACCCTGGGCTGGTCGGTGCGCGACGGCGACAACGAGCGCCTCTACACCATCCCACCCACCACCCTCGGCGCGGTGGCGCGGGACGTCCGCGCGCGGCTCCAGATGCGCGGCGGCATGCGCGTGGTCGGCACGCTCGACAGGCCTGTCCGTCGGGTGTTCGTCAGTGCCGGCACCACCGACCTCGCCAGCACCGTGGCCAATCTTCCGCACGCGGACCTGATCCTGAGCGGCGAGCCGCGGGAGTGGGAAGCCGTCGAGTACGTCGCCGACACCGCCTCGGCCGGCACGCCGCGGTCGCTGATGGCGATTGGACGCATCGTCTCGGAGGAGCCGGGCATGCGCGCCTGCGCCGCCTGGCTGCGAACGCTGCTGCCGGATGTGCCGGTCGAGGCGATGGCCACCGGCGATCCCTACTGGAGGCCCGCCGGATGACCGGCCAGCAGCTCGTCGCCCGCATCCGGCAGCGGCTCTCGGAGCAGGGCATCACCTGGCGCACCGAGACGCGCGACACGTTCAAGGCCGGCAACCCTGACGGCGTCGTCCGCGGCATCGCCACCACCGGCATGTCGACCTTCGACGTGCTGCGCCGCGCCGCGGCGGCCGGGACGAACTTCGTGGTCACGCACGAGCCGACCTTCTACAACGACAAGGACCTCACCACCGGCCTCGAGTCGGACCCGGTGTATCTCGCCAAGCAGCGGTTCATCGCCGCCAACGATCTCATCGTCTGGCGGTTTCACGATCATGCGCATGCGCTGCGGCCGGATCCGCTGGTCGCCGGCTCGGCGCGTACCCTCGGCTGGACGAACTACGCGTCGCCGGACGCCCCAGGCCTCTACGTCCTGCCCCGGACAACGCTGCGGGCGCTGGCGGCGGACGTCACCAAACGCCTTGGCGACCACGCGCTCCGCGTGGTCGGCGACCCCGACATGAAGGTGACGCGCGTCGTCCTGGGCCCGGGCTACGGGATTCCGACGTTGACCTCGGAGGTGGACGTCGTGGTCGGGGGAGAAACCAGCGAGGCGGGAGGCAACGCCGAGTTCGCGATGGACGCGGCCGCCGCCGGACGGCCGCGCGGGATGATCGTCCTCGGCCACATGATGTCCGAAGACCATGGAATGCAGGAGGTCGCCGACTGGCT
>JBDTOB010000377.1:0-3671 GCA_039933435.1 Acidobacteriota bacterium
GCCAGCGATCACTCCTTCGGCCGCGCCAGCGCGAGCCGGATCATCGGACGCCTGCTGTTTTGACCCGCGGACGCATTGCCGTCGCCGCCGTTGCCGTTCTGTGCCTGTTTCTGGCCTGGCAGCACTGGCACTCCGATGAACGTGCGGTTCGTATCCGGCTGCGGGCGCTCGAGTCCGATCTGAACGGATCCGGGTCCGAGGGGAGCGCCACCCTCATCCGTGCCGCCCGTCTCGGCGACTACTTCACGGACGGCGTGGTCGTCGAGCTCGGCGAGGGATCGCAGCCGATCGTCGGCCGGGCCACCGTGATCGGCATGGCGGCGCGGCTCGAGCGGCGCACCAGCAGCTCGCGGCTGCGGTTCGACGACATCGTCGTCCAGCTGCGGCCGGCGGCGGCTGAAGCGGACGTCTCGTTGACGGCCACCTTCATGCGGGCGGACGACACCGGCGACAGCGGCCTGGATGCCCGCGAGTTCGCGCTGGAGATGGTGAAGAGCGCCGGGACGTGGCGGATCGCCCGGGCCGCCGCCGTCAACCCCTTACGTTGAGCAGGATGTGGTGTCGAGGAGGGAGGGTGTGAGCCTTCCCTCCTCGACAGACCGTGGCCGCGGGCGCCGCCGCCCGGGAGCGGGGATGCGCGCCGGCGTCTGGGCTGGCCGAGGAAAGAGCCAGCGTGCCGGCAACGGGGGGACTCGAAAGGCTACGAGGCGGCCGCGAAGGGCCGCCGGGAGTGCGGCCCGCTTTCAGCGGGAGATCCTTCATTCCGGACGTAGGCGCCGTCCCGCGTCTGCAGCAGGAATCCAGCGTCGACTAATGCCCGCAGAAGACCGCCGCACACTTCCTGATCGAGTCCCCAGAGCCGCCGGGCCTGTGGCGCCGTGAGCCGCAAGCCTGGCATTTCGACGAACTCGCCCTGGATCCTCTGCAGCATCTGCTCGATACGCATGGATATGCCTCCATCGAGGGAATCGGTTGGACTTGCCCGGTCTCAGTGGATCAGCAACTGTCATTCCTACCGTGCCCGCCCGGCAGCCGCAGTGCTGGGGCGAGCCCTGTCGTTGCTAAATGATTCGCCGCGTGGAATTTGCGGCGTGCGCCAGGCCTGCAGGAGCTGAAGTGGCCGGGCCGGGAGGGGAGATTGGCGTGTCGGCTTACTTGTCGCGCTCGTCAAAAATTACTACGAACCAGGGACGGCTCCTCCCTGGCGAAACCCGTTGAGACGGTAAAGGCGGGCCCCCTGACGGGGCCTGCCGGGCTCACAACTGACGCAGGGCGGTGGTGATCGGCAGGCGGGCGGCGCGAAGGGCCGGGAGCAGGCCCCCGAGTACCCCCATGATGACGGCGTAGATCAGTCCGCGGGCGAGCAGCGCCGGCGTCACCGTGAAGGCGAACGCCACCTGGCTGAAGGACTGGAAGTTCATCGTCGAGGTCTGGTAGCCGTCGAACGCCGCCCAGGCCAGCAGCCCGCCGATGACCCCCCCGATCAGGCTGAGCACCACCGCTTCGGCGAGCACCGAGATGACCACCGGGATGCTGCCGAAACCGAGCGCCCGGAGGGTCGCGATCTCGCGGCCGCGGCTGGCGACGGCGTTGTACATCGTGTTGATCGCCCCGAAAATCGCGCCGATCCCCATCAGCCCGGCGATGCCGAACCCCACCGTCCGGATGACCGTCTGGAGCGTCTCCGACTGCCGTGCGTAATACTCCGGCTCGCGAATCATCATCACCTGCAGACGCGGGTCGGTCGTCAGCGCATCCTTCAGCGTCGAGAACGCATCATGCGACGCCAGCCTGGCGTAGACCGACTGGTAGCTGTTGCCGCGCCGGTAGGCGGCCTGCAGTACCCTGGCGTCGCACCACAGCTCCGACTCCGCGGCCGACCCTCCGGCCTCGAAGATGCCGACCACCTGCCAGGTGTTCTCCCCCCACTTGACGCTCGATCCGACATCCAGGCCGACGAACTGCCCCCGCGCGGAGCGGCCGGCGATGACCTCATTGCGGCCTGGCTGGAACGCGCGTCCCTCAACGATGTGGACGTTGGAATGGACGCGGAAGGCGCCCGGCTCGACCCCGCGCAGCGGCACGTTGGCGTCGGTCAGACTGCGCCGCAGCGGGTGGTTGACGATCACCAGCAGTTCCGCCGAGGCCACCGGGCCCGAGCCGTCGCGGGCGATCCCCGGCTTCTCCTGGATCAGCCGCGCCTGCTCGCCGCTGAGGCCGCTGGTCATCTCGCTGTCGGCTCCGGACCGCATCACCATCACCGTGTCTTCGTCGCCGGTCGCCTGCATCGCGCTGCGGAACCCTTCCGCGATCGAGAGCACGCCGACCAGGACAACGACGACGCCGACGATGCCGAAGATGGCGACCGCGGACGACCCCAGGCGCTGTCCGATCGAGCGCAGATTAACGCTTGTGACGGCGATGATCTCGGAAATCATGTCAGCCTCTCCGCAGTGCGTCGACGATTTTGAGGCGGCTCGCCTGCAGCGCCGGGACGATCCCGGTGGCCAGCCCGAGCGTCAGGATGATGGCCAGGCCGATGAAGATGTCCGGGGTCGGCAGGTAGAGCGGCGGGATCATCCCGTGCGTCGGATCGCCGGCATACGTCACCACCACCCAGGAGAGCCCGAGGCCGGCGATGCCGCCGAGGCACGCCACCAGGCACGACTCGGCGAGCACCAGCGCGAGAATGCGGGCATCGCTGAAGCCCAGGGTCTTGAGCACGGCGAGCTCGTTGGTGCGCTCGCGGATCGCCTGGGCCATGGTGTTGGCCGAGACCAGCAGGATGGTGAACAGCACGGCCGAGGCGATCCACACCATGATCTGCCCGATGTCGCCGATCTGCTTGGCGAAGCCGGCGACGAACGCCTTCTCCGTGGCGGTCTTGGTCTCGGTGGGCGAGTTCGCGAACATCGCGTCGAGCGTGCCGGCGAGCGACTCCGACTGGCTCGGGTCGCCGACCTTGATCACGTACCAGCCGACCATGTCGTGCGCGTAGGCGACGTCGCGCAGCGTCTCGTTCATGTAGTCGTAGTGGAAGAAGAACTGGCTGTTGTCGAACCCCTTCTCCGGCGACTCGTAGATGCCGCGGATGGTGAACTCCCACGGGCCGCCGTCGGGCCGCCGGTAGATGACGCCCTGGAGCGGCACCCGGTCGCCGACCTTCCAGCCGAAGCGCTTCGCGGTGTCGACTCCGACCACGGCGCCGGTGCGGTCCTCGAGCCAGGCCTTCTTCTGATCCTCCGGCATCGCCACTTCCGGGTAGATGCGCAGCCAGCTCTCCGGATCGACCGCCATGTTGGCGAAGAAATTCTTCTGTTCCTTGTAGATGCCGCCGAACCAGTTGGCGTGGGTCACGTCCTTGACCCCTTCCACCGACTGCACCCGCGCCTGGTAGCTCAAGGGAATCGGGTTGATGAGCGAGATCCGGTCGATCATCACCAGCCGCTCGGCGCCCGACAGCGTGATCGTGCCGCTGAACGCCACCCGGATCGCCATCAGCACGCCGAAGAGGACGAAGGCGACGAACACCGACAGCAGCGTGAAGATCGTCCGCATCTTGCGGCGGCCGAGATTGCGCCACACGATCGGCAGGAACTTCATGCCATCACCTCCTGCACCAGCGTGCCCTTCTCGAGGTGCAGCGTCCGCTTGGCGCGCGCCGCCGCGTG
>JBDTOB010000378.1:0-3671 GCA_039933435.1 Acidobacteriota bacterium
AACCGCTGCAGCCGGGCGTGGCCCGGCGCGACACCAAGAAACTCGGCGATCTCCTGCGCCAGCGCCGGATGTGCGCTGCCGGAGAACAGTTTCAGCTGGCCGCCATTCATACGCGCATCAATTCGCCGGCCCGATCCAACGAGCATCCGATTACTGAGTGGTTGGGGCGGGAGGATTCGAACCTCCGAAATACGGGAGCCAAAGTCCCGCGCCTTACCGCTTGGCCACGCCCCATCGAGTCCATCCGGCGGGGCCTCCGGGGTCGAAGCCGGGGCACACGACTCGGCCCGGGCCACCCGCATGTCCGCAAGAGATGAAGTTTACCGTGCTTGAGGCCGTTTAGCAATCGGACGGGCGCGGCGTTCGTATTCCGCCCTGGTCAGCGTCCGGCTCAGAAAGGCCCGGGCGCCCCCCTTGGCCAGCGGCCGAAGGCATCGCGCCGCGGCGGCACGGCTGCGAAACAGCCCGAATACGGCCGAGCCGCTGCCGGACATCGCCGCCGCCAGCGCCCCGGCCTCCCGGAGCGAGGCCTTAAGGGAGGTGATTTCCGGATGCCGACGGACCACCGGCGGCTCGAGGTCGTTGACCATCTGTGCGGCACGGCTGGGCCAGGGCACCGGCAGAATCTGCAACTCCCTGGGTTCCTTGAGCCCGGCGGTCCGGTCCTCGTCGTACCAGCCGTAGGCCTCGGCGGTCGAGACGCCGAAGGCGGGGCGGACGATGACCACCCAATGGGGCGGCAGATCGACAAGCGGGTAGATTTCTTCCCCGCGTCCGAGCCCGAGCGCGGTCCCCCCGGACAGGAAGAAGGCGACGTCGGCGCCGATTCCAGAGCCGACCTCGCGCAGCAGCGTGGCGGGCACGCCGCCCCAGAGCCGTCCGAGCCCGACGAGGGCCGCCGCGGCATCGGCGCTGCCGCCGCCCAGCCCGGCCTGCACAGGGATGTGCTTCTCGATCGTCACCACGGCGTCGCGCGGCTCGCCGTCGCGCCCGAGGGCCGTCCACAGCGCCGCCGCGGCGCGCCAGACCAGATTCGAGGCATCGAGCGGCACACCCGGCGTCCGGCAGCGCAAGCCGAACAACCCGGGCCGCTCGAGGCAGGTCAGCGTGTCGTGGAGCTCGATGGTCTGGAAGACGGTCCGGAGCTCGTGGAAGCCGTCGGGACGGGCGCCGAGGACCCGCAGGTCGAGGTTGACCTTGGCGTGGGCCCTGGCCACGAGGCGGCGTGCCGCACTCATCGGGCCGTCGGCCCCTCGGAGGCGAGGGGGCCGGTGCGGCGAAGCTCCTCGATGGTCAACGGCGCGGCATCGCTCGGCACCTCGACCTCGAAGACCCGGGGGTCGAACGACGGGTCAACCTCCACCTCCGCAAAGCGCAGCCGCAGATCGACGCCCCCTGTGTCGGTCCGCAGCTGCAGGCTGGCCGGGCGATCGCTGTTGAAGTCGGTGTAGGCGGCGTGCAGGCCGGCACGCGCCGCGCCGGCCACCCGCCAGCGACCCGACAGGCGGCGCACGAAGAGCGCGGTCTCTCCGGTTTGGAGCCGGACCCAGCCGTCCGCGTAGGACCAGGCCGCCGACGGCGGACCCGACGGCAGGCCGCACCCCGCGACCAGCGCGCGCAGATCGGCCGGCCCGAGCGGCACACCGGCCAGCGCCTCGACGACCTCGGCGGGCGCCGCGCCACGCAGCACGCGGCCGTCATGCGGCAGCAGCAGCGTCGAGTCGCGGCTGTCGGCCACGAAAATGAAGAACGGGCGGCCGCCGAAGCTGACGCGGGGGAATCCCTCCAGCCGCATCCGCGCCGGCGCCGCGAACCCGGCGTCGATGCGGGCCGACAGCTTCGTCTGTCCGGCCCGCCCGGACAGACGGATGGACGCGCTCAGCTGCCTGACGGCGGCGCATTCCGTGGTCGCCTCGGTGTAAGCGCTGGTGAAGTCCGGCAGCGGGGTGCCGGTCCCGGAGGGCAGGGCAATGCGAGGTGAGCGGCCGCAGCCCGCGGCCAGCAGCGCGAAGCCGACGAGCGCCGGCCACGCCCGCGGCCATGCTCCGCGCGCGGTCACGCGTCAGCGCTCCACACGTGCGCGCGCGTCCAGCATCTTCTTCTGCACCGCGCTGCGATCGATGGTGTCGCCGTCGCCGGCAAGGGCGCGCTCCCAGGCGGCGGCAGCGTCGCCGAAGCGCTGCTGCTTGAAGCGCAGATCCCCCAGATGGTCGAGGATCACCGAGTTGGCGGGCATGCCCGCCGCCGCTTCGCTCAACGGGCGCTCGGCCAGCTCCAGCCGTCCCTGCCGGTAATAGGCCCAGCCGAGGCTGTCGAGAAACGACGGGTTGGCGGGCTCGATCTTGAGCGCCCGCTGCAACAGCTCGACCGCTTCATCCAGCTGCTCCCCTCTCTCGGCGAGCGTGTAGCCGAGGGAGTTGAGGACGTTAGCGTCGAGCGGATCTTTGGCCAGCCGATCGCGCAGCGCGCGCTCGGCGTCCGCCGCGCGTCCCGCCTTCTCGAGCAGGCTGGCGTACTCGATCGCCAGCGAGCTGTTCTGGGGGGCGCGCTTGATCAGGTCCTCGAAGGCGGCAATCGCCTCGGGCATGCGTCCGTGATCCTGGAGCAGCTGGGCCTGGAGGTAGAACGCGCGCGTGTCGTTCGGAAACGCGGCCTTGAGCTTCTGCGCGGTGTCGGCGGCGCCGTCGCCGTCCTTCAGCAGCCGCTGCGACTGCGCCAGCATGTAGAGGAGGCCGGCATCCGGGGCGGACTTTCTGGCGATCGCGGCGCGCAGCAGCTCGCGCGCCTCGGCCGGCTTGCCGGCATTGATCATCGCCGCGGCCTGCCGGCCGCCGAGCTCGGCGCGGGAGTTCGCCGCCTGGGCGCGGGCGTAGGCATCGGCCGCGTCCTGGAAGCGGCGCTGCCCTTCATAGAGCTCCGCCAGGCGCATCTGCCCGCGGAAGTAGTCCGGGTTCTCCTCGAGCGACGCCTCGAGCGTGCGGATCGCCTCGTCGGTGTCGCCGGCCCCTTCGAGCGCGGACGCGAGCAGCATCGCCGCCTCGGGATAGCCGGGCTGCCCCTCGACCACACGCCGGAGGCTGAACACCGCCTTGTCCATCTCGCCGGACTGCAGGTACAGCCGCCCGAGCATCAGCTCGAGGTTGAGGTCGAGGCCGGCGTCGCGCCGGCTCTTCTCGAGTGCGGCCAGGGCCTTCTGGCGGTACTGCGACGGGTCGTCGCCCGGGCGCAGCGGCTGGCGCTCGTCGCTGAGCGCCGCGTACACCGATCCGAGAATCCGGTTGGCCTCGCGATTGTCGGGGTCGCGCTCGAGCGCCCCCTCCGCGGTCTCAAGCGCCTCGCGGGCGCGATCCTGCCGGGCGTAGAGGCCGGCGAGCTCCGCCCTGACCTCCGCGGAATCAGGCGCCAGCTCGATCGCTTTCTGGAGCGCGGCGATCGCCTCATCCACTTTCCGGGCGCTCTCCAGGTGCCGCGCCAGCAGAAAGTAGTACCCGGCCGAGTCGGCCGGCGCCGATCGCTCGGTCTGCACCGGGGCCGCCTCCGGCGCGGCCGCAAGCGCGGCGACCATCAGAAGCACGCAAAAGGAGCGCATCTTGCTGACTATAATGACGGCAGCAGACCCCGGACGCAAACCCGGGTGATATAGTCCGGTCGCCAAGGAAGGAACGACCTCA